>JBIIOL010000257.1:0-5505 GCA_044336965.1 Pirellulales bacterium
TGGCGGGCGAGCAGATCGCGAACGGTCTTTGCAGAATCGTTGCACTCGACGGCGTCGGCCTCACGGGGCAGGGCGAGTGGTTCAAGTCCCCGCCAGTCGTGCCGGCTTTCCCCTCGCGGCGAGATCGGTCCGACGCTCTCGGCCAGCGCTGCCCAGCCTCCGGGCAGTTCGCCGGTTGCGAGGCGGAGGCCGATCGAGACGCCTCGTTCGAGTCTGTCGAAGCCGTCACCCCCACGGTAGATCTGCTTGGAGTCGGCCCACAGCGGTGCCACACGGCCGCCGTCTCGCGCGGCCATCAGGGCATCGACCTCGAGCACAGCTCCGGTCAGCACCGCCTCGGCCTCCCCGGCGGGGGCGTCGACCCGCCAGGCCGTGGACGCCACCACGAGCGGCCCGAGGTTGGGGCCGTAGCCCGCCTCGTCGGTGCCGATGAGCAGCGTCATGCGGGCGCCTGCGGTGAGGGCGGGCCGGAGCGTTCCGCGTGCCGGCAGTATTCATAGATGGCGATCGACGCCGACGTCGCGGCGTTGAGACTGTGGGGGAGACCATACATCGGAATTTCCGCGACGCGGTCGAGGCGGGCGAGCATGTCGTCCTCGAGTCCCGTGCGTTCGTTGCCGACCACGAGCACGGTGCGGGCGGCGAAGGAAAACCCAAACAGGCTCTCGGAGTGCGTCGCCTGCTCCAGTCCCACGATCTCGAATCCCTCGCCACGAAGCCGATCGAGCACCGGCGGGAGGCTGCGGTGAATCTCCAGCACGACCGAATCGGCGCCGTCGCGCGCGATGCGTTCGTGGAGCCGTGCCGCGCCGCAGGCGATCACTCTGCCGACGCCGAAGCATCCGCACGTGCGGACGATGTGCGAGAGATTGACATGGCTCCGCATGGGCGGGCAGGCCACGATCAGTTCCCGTGGTGCTGTCGGCCTTTCCGGAGGCTTGTGGCGGATGTGTTCGAAGCGGCGCATGACGGCATTCTGCCCGATTTTCCTCTACACTATCCATGCCAGGCCTCTTCCCGCATGGAACCAGCGTCATCATGACCCGCCTTCCCAGCAAGCCACCCCGCGCCGCGGCAGCCCCGGAGTCGACTGCTCCCGTCGCGGCCGGCACGCCGAGCCCGCCACGGCCAGGCGACATCGTCAAGAGTCCGCTGGGCTTTGGACGGGAGACGGTCGAGTCGGTGGTGATCGCGTTCACGCTCGCGCTCCTGTTCAGGGCGTTCGAGGCCGAGGCCTTCGTGATCCCGACGGGCTCCATGGCCCCCACGCTGATGGGCCGTCACAAGGATCTGGTCTGCGAGTCGTGCGGTCGCGACTTCCGCGTCGGCTGCAGCGCCGAAGAAGACGACCAGTCGCAGAGCCTGCGGACGGAGGCCGCGCGGCTGGAACGCGAACTTGCCTCGCTCAAGGCCAACGACGCCGATGGCAGCACGGGCCTCGAGGAGCGGGAGAAACGGCGTCACCGCATCGAGCAGCTGGAGAGCGAGCGTGGCCCGATCGGCCAGTTGCGGTCGCGTCTGGCCGGCAAGATGGTGCCGGCGGCGAAGTGCCCCAACTGCGGCTATGGGATGCGGTTGGTGCAGGGCGCCGGTGGCCAGATGCGGTACGACCCGCGGTATCCGTCCTTCAGCGGCGACCGCATCCTCGTCGACAAGTTCGCCTACGACTTTGCCGATCCCCGACGGTGGGACGTCGTCGTCTTCAAGTATCCGGAGGAGGCGAAGACGAATTACATCAAGCGTCTCGTCGGTCTGCCTGGGGAGACGGTGTCGATCGCCGGCGGGGACATCTGGACCAGTCGTGACGGCGGCAAGGCCGAGATCGCCCGCAAGCCACCCGACACCATGCGGGCGATGCTGCAGTGCGTGCATGACAGCCGCCACGTCTCTGCCGATCTGCAGAAGGCGGGGTGGCCACTGTGCTGGAGCGACTGGTCGCCGCGTGGACAGGGCCCGACCGGCCGGTGGGTGAGCGCCGACGAGGGCCGTTCGTTCAGCGTGTCGGGTGGATCGGCGGACGAGCCAGCCATCCTCCGGTACCGACACTTCTTCCCGTCGGCCGAGGAGTGGGATGGAGTGCGGAAGGGCGAGTCGCTCGCCGGCCGCGCACGGCCCACGCTCATCGATGATTTCCAGCCCTACAACGCCATCGGCACCCGTCCGCACTGGGTCGGCGATCTGGCCATCGAAATGGTCTGCGAAACCACGAGCGGCAAGGGGGGACGCCTGGCGATCGATCTGGTGGAGGGGGCCGCAGCGCACCGCTGCGAGATCGATCTTGCCACCGGGGACGCCCTGCTCGTGCTGGCCGGTGGTCGGGAGGGTGAGTCCGCGGCACGCGGCCGCACGCCGGTGCGGGGGAAGGGTTCTTGGAAGATCCTGTTTGCGAATGTCGACGACGAACTCTCGCTTTTCGTCGATGGTCGCCGCATCGCCTTCGATAAGCCCACGATCTGGACACGCACGATCGACGAGGTGCCGCTCAACCGGCCCGCGGCCATCGCGGTCGAACCGGGCTCGGCCGAGACGAGCGACCTGGCACCGGTCGGCATCACCGCGTCAGCCGCCGACGTGCGGGTGAAAAACCTGCGGGTGCTTCGCGACACCTACTACATCGGCGCCATCGACGTGGGAGCCCGGCCGGGCGAGATCCTGGAGGAGGACCGTCTCGAGTTCGGCCTCGAGGCCGACCAGTTTTTCGTGCTTGGCGACAACTCGGCTGCCAGCAAAGACAGCCGGCTCTGGCTGGAGGGGCACCATGTCGACCGGGACCTCCTCATCGGCAAGGCGATGGCGATTTTCTGGCCCCATGCCGTCCCGGCAAGCTGGGCCGTGCCGGTGAAAATTGGGGGCGCCGAGTTGCGATTGCCCTCGTGGCCGAACTTCGGGAGGATGCGATTCGTGCGGTAAGGCCGGCGATGGGCCAGGATCGCGTGCCCAGGATCGCGTTCAAGGAGGAACCAGATGCCGCTGTTGTCCGTCACGGGTCTCGTGAAGACCTACGGTCGCCGCCGCGTTGTGGACGGCGTCGACTTCCACGTCGATGCGGGAGAGATCGTGGGCCTGCTCGGCCCCAACGGCGCCGGCAAGACGACAAGCTTCCGCATGACCTGCGGGCTGGTCATGCCCGATGCCGGCAGCGTGCTTCTCGACGACGAGGAGATCACCCACTGGCCGATGTTCAAGCGATCACGGGACGGCGGCATGGGTTACCTCGCGCAGGAGCAGAGCGTGTTCCGCAAGCTCACCGTCGAGCAGAACCTGCTGGCGATCATGGAGCTGGTCGGCATGCCGGCCAAGGAACGCCGCCGGCGCTGCGAGGAACTGATGGAGCAGTTCGACATCACGCGGATCCGTAAGTCGAAATCACACTACATCTCGGGCGGTGAGAAGCGCAGACTCGAGATCGCCCGGTGCCTCGTGACCGAGCCGCGGATCATCCTCCTCGACGAGCCGTTCACCGGCATCGACCCGGTCACGATCCACTCCATCCAGAAGGTCATCATGGGCCTTCGTGACAGCGGCATCTCGATCCTCATCACCGACCACCGCGAGCGGGAGACGCTTGCGATCACCGACCGCAGCTATGTGGTCCGCGCCGGCAAGGTGCTCTGCCACGGCACGGCGCAGGAGGTGCTCACGAACCCCGACGCGAAGAAGTATTACTTCGGCGAGAGTCCCGGCGTGGAAGCGGCGTGAGCTTCTGGTGTCGCCGGGCGTGCGCAGGTGGAACCGGGCCGCATTGGTTCGCCGGCTGCGGCATGCTCGTCGCCGGCGGATTCTGCTACAGGATGCTCGGGGATGAATCGCGCATCGCTCGTGAGTCGCAGAATTCACCGGCTCCTGCGCGTGCCTCCGACCGGCTCCTCAGCATCGGGAGTCGTGGGGGCACGTTTTGAACGCACGCTTTTTTCATTTTGAGCCGCGAACGGCGATAAGCACGCTGCGGCCGAGGGCCGTCGGCGCGTGGTCCACGACTCGCAGGCCGAGGTCGGCCAGCCAGCTGCCGATCTCCTTCGCGGAGTAGAGCCGCCCCTGCGTCACCGTCGTGAGCAGCACGGAATACTCGGCCGCCCACAGTGGCCCCGACTTGTCGTCGTCGAGCAGCATGTCGTGAATGAGCAGACGGCCACCGTGCGGCAGTGCCGCGACGCTCTTCTCCAGCAGCCGCCGGCAGTCGGCCTCGTTCCAGTCATGCAGGACGTTGGAAAAAAGGTGCGTGTCGTGGTCCGCGGGCCACGCATCCGTGAACATGTCGGCCGTCACGACATCGATCCGGCCAGCCAAGCCCGCGGCAGCGATCGTCCGCCTCGCGATCTGATCGACCGGCGACGCTTCGAGGACCAACGCGCGGGTTTGGGAAAATGCCTGGGCGACCGCGATCGCATACACCCCCGAACCGCCGCCGACGTCGAGCAGTCGATGGGGCTGGCTCCTGGTAAGGGCCGCGGCCAACCCCGGTCCAAGCACGCGGCCGCGGCAGTCCATGGCGGCGGTGAACGACTCCGCGAACGCCTCCGTCCGCATCGCGGCATGCCAGTCGGCCTCCCCCTCCTCTCCCGGCCAGTTGGCGGGGCGGTCGGTCCGCAGCACCGTGAGGAAGTCGGCGACGCCCGGCTTCTCGGCAATGCTCGCGTAGTAGGGCCGCGCGTCGAAGGGCGAGCCCGAGACGAGGAATTCCCGCGCGGTGTCGGTGACGTGCAGGATGTCACTGCCGTCGCGTCGCAGGAGGCCGTTGGCGACCAAGAGCGTGCAGAGCGTATCGGCCGGCCGTGGGTGGATCGAGAACTGCCGGCAGATGGATTGGAGGTCGGCGGGGTTGTCGGCGAGCGCCGTGAAGAGGTCGAGATGGACGATCGCCGCGGTGAGCGCGTCGACCGCGGCAAGCGATTCGCGGTAGCGGTAGATCGCGGCGGGATCGGTCGCGGGCGCGTGTGTCATGGGTGTCATGGGTGTCATGGGGCGATCGTCATCTCATGTCAGCGGCGTCGTCCACGGCTGGCACTGGCGGCGGTGCTCGGTCGGGGTGAGGCCAAAGGTCTTCTTGAACACGTTGCACAACTGCGCCGCATGGGCGAAGCCGCAACGGGCGGCGATCGTCGCCAGCTTAAAGTCGGTGTCGGCAAGCAGACGGCGGGCGGCGAGCAGCTTCGTGCGGATGATCTCGTCGTGGAGCGAGCGGCCGATAGCCCGCGAGAACTGCCGCTCGAGTGACCGTCGCGACAGGCTCGTGACACCAGTGACCTGCTCGGTGGTGAGGCCGTCGCAGGCCTTCGACCGGATGAGTCGCAGGGCCAGCCGCACGTCGGGATCGTCGACTGACAGGATGTCGGTGCTGCGGCGGACGCTCACGCCCAGAGGTGGCACGAACACGCTTTCCTCGGTGACGGCCTCGCCGTTCATCCGGGCCGTGAGCAGCCGCGCCGCTTCGTAGCCGATGCATTCCAGGTTCTGGTTCACGCTTGTGAGGTTCGGCGATGCGAGATTACAGAGCACCTCGTCGTC
>JBIIOL010000258.1:0-5494 GCA_044336965.1 Pirellulales bacterium
GACCGCCACGCATCCGTGCGGGTGCCGCCGAAGGATTTTTTCGAGCGACTCCTCGACGCGTTGGCAGGCCTCTTCGAGGAGTTCTCCATCGGGAGGCGCGATCGCCCACGGGTTGTCCTGCCACTGCCGGTAGAGTCGCGGCTGCTTGCGGCGAATTTCATCGACGAGCATCCCCTGCCACAGCCCCTGATCGAGATTGCGCAGCCGGGAAACGACCCGCGGTTTCAAGCCCATGGCCCCGCCGACGATGCGGCTGGTCTCCGCAGCACAGAGCTCCTCCGACGTGTAGATCGCGATGGCCGGCGATCCGGCCAGCAGCGTGGCCGCATGCTCCGCCTCGGCAACGCCGGCGGAACAGAGCGGGATGTCGACGGCGCCGCGAATGCGCCCCTGGAGTTCGAAGTCGGTCGCACCTGCACGGATCACGATCAAGGAATCGGGCATTGAGTGGGTATTGGCTCCAGGAGGAACAGATTCTCCGCGGCGACGATGCCGCCGGAGAAACAGGATCGCGAGGAGTGCGTCATCATGCGGCACCCCGGGCGATTTGTTCGAGTTGGGCGATCGCCTGGGCGTAGTCCAGCGACCGGATCACGGCGCTGCCCGCCACGATCAATTCAGCACCGGCCGCGGCCACCGGGCCGACCGTCTCGGTGGAGATACCGCCGTCCACCGCCAGCCGGAACGCCCCGCCCATGTCTGCCCGCAGAGCGGACAAACGCGAGAGCTTTTCCAGCGCCACCGGATTGAATCGCTGGCCACCGAATCCCGGCTCGACGCTCATCACGAGCACGCCGTCGCAGGCGTCGAGATACGGCGCCACCTGCTCGACGGGGGTGCCAGGATTGATCGCAAGGTGCGCCCGTGGACCGAGCGACGAGATCGCTTCCAGGGTCCCTCGTGGATCGGTGAGCGCCTCCAGGTGAACGGTGATGATGTCAGCCCCGGCCTTGGCGTAGGCTTCGATGGAGGACTCGGGCTGCTCGACCATCAGGTGCACCTCGATCGGGCCCTTTGCAGCCCGGCGCACCGCCTCGACCACCACCATGCCGTAGGTCAGTTGTGGGACGAACCGGCCGTCCATCACATCGAGGTGAAGGCCTGCGGCACCAGCCGACTCCAGCCGCTCCACCTCGAGGGCAAGGTGGCCGAAGTCACACAGCAGCAGGGCCGGCAGTACCACCGGACCGCGTGTCTCGAGCGTGGCCGACAACTGATCGAAGGCCTGTCCTGCCGGAGGATTCACGTGTGTGCAAAGCAGAAGTGGATCGCGAGGGCTACCATGCCCACTGCGGAAGGCCGCATTGTAGCACGGCGGGCGGGCGGGGGGCCGATTTCGGCACCGGCCGCCAACGGCGATCTTTTCGCAAACGCTTTGCGTACAAACACTTGGAGAAAGGAAGCCGATCTGATGGCCAGCACGACAGGAGCCGCGTTCGAGGGGGTGGTTCCCAGCCGGTTGTCGCCGGCCGACCGGGAGCAGATCGAGGGCCGCACGCAGCAGATCGGCCGCGGCCTCCTGGAACGGTCGCTCGCCGCCGAGCCGACGGCCGTGTCGCCGGAGTGGTGGGTGCAGCAGGCGGCCGAGTGGGCCACGCAGGACGACGAACTGAAGGTGCGGCTGTTTCGGCTCGTCGACTGCATGCCGATGCTCGACGACCCGGCCTCGCTCGATAGGCACCTCCGTGAATACATCGACGACGACATGATCGAGCGGCTGCCGCATTCGCTGCGAATGGCCCTGCGGGCGTCACGGAGCGTGCTGCTGGCGCCGCTGGCGGCGCGGGCGATCCGGGCTGCCGTGCTCGCCCAGGCCCGCCGGTTCATCGCCGGCTCGAATCCCGCCGAGGCGGCGCGGGCGGCACTCGCCCAGCGGCGGCATCACCGCGGCTTCACGCTCGACCTGCTCGGCGAGGCGGTCACGAGCGAATCCGAGGCCGATGCCTACGCGGCGGCCTACTCGCAGCTTCTCACCGAACTGCCCCGCCTTGCCGCGGCCTGGCCCGGCGATCCGCTCGTCGACGATGGCCCCAGCGGTCCGATGCCGCGGGTGAACGTTTCGCTGAAGCTCTCCGCGCTCGACAGCCAGTTCGACGCCATCGACCAGCTTGGCACCGCTGAGCGCGTGTTGGCTCGGCTGCGGCCGCTCTGGCGGCTGGCCCGCGACAATCACGCGCAGGTGCACATCGACATGGAGAGCCATGCCACGAAGGACCTCACGCTGGCCATCTTCCGACAGATCGCCATGGAGGAGGAGTTTCGCGACTGGCCGGATTGCGGCGTGGTCGTGCAGTGCTATCTGCGCGAGTCGCTCCGCGACCTCGAGTCGCTGGCGTCGTGGGCCCGCGACCGCGGCACGCCGGTCTGGATCCGGCTGGTGAAGGGCGCCTACTGGGACTACGAGACCGTGCACGCCGAGGCCGCCGGCTGGCCCGTGCCCGTCTGGCAGCAGAAGTGGAAGACCGACGCCTGCTACGAGGCGGCGACGACGTTTCTGATGGAGCACGCCACGACGCTGCGGCCCGCGCTCGGCAGCCACAACCTGCGGTCGCTCGCGCATGGCATGGCGGTCGCCGAGCATCTCGGACTCGACCGTCGTGGCGTCGAGATGCAGATGCTCCATGGCATGGGCGATCCCGAGAAGGAGGCCGTCACGGCCGCCGGCTGGCGGCTGCGGATCTACATGCCCTACGGACAGCTCGTGCCTGGCATGGCGTATCTCGTCAGGCGGCTGCTCGAAAATTCGTCGAACGATTCGTTTCTGCGGGCTGGCTTCGTGAAGCACGTGCCCCCCGCCACGCTCCTGGCGCCGCCCGGGCCGAGCGAGGAGCGTGGTGCTGGTGGTGGAGACGGTGTCGCCGACGTTGCTCCGCGCGACATGCCTGTCCCCACGGTCGGATTTCGCAACGAACCGCTCACTGATTTTTCCGTGGAGGCTTCGCGTCGGGCGATGCAGGAGGCGGTTGACCGGGCCGGCGCCGCGTTTTCGGCAGGCCCAGCCTCGGTGCCGATCGTGATCGACGGTCGACGTGCCGATTCGACCGACCAGTTCCCGCGCCACGATCCCTCGGATCATGGCCGGCTGATCGCGGAGGTGGCGGCGGCCACCGCCGCGGATGCCCACCGCGCGGTCGTTGTGGCCCGGCAGGCGCAGCCCTCATGGCAGGCCGTCGGCTGGGAGCGGCGGGCTGAGGTCCTCGTCAAGGCGGCGGCCATCATGCGGCGACGCCGGTTCGAACTGGCCGCCATCGAGGTCTTCGAGGTGGGCAAGCCGTGGAGGGAGGCCGATGCCGACGTGGCGGAGGCGATCGACTTCTGTTGCTACTACGCGCATGAGGCGGTGCGGCTGGCCAGACCGGTGCAGGTGGACGTGCCCGGCGAAGAGAATACGACGGTGTGGCTGCCTCGTGGCGTGGCGGTCGTGATCGCGCCGTGGAATTTTCCGCTGGCGATTCTCGCCGGCATGACGACGGCCGCGCTCGTGACAGGCAACACGGTGGTGATGAAGCCGGCCGAGCAGTCGTCGCTCGTCGCGCTGCGGCTACACGAGATTCTGCTCGAGGCGGGTGTGCCGCCCGCGGCGGTGGCCTTCCTGCCGGGCCGCGGCGAGGAGGTGGGGCCGACGCTCGTCTCGCATCCCGACACGGCTGTCGTGGCCTTCACCGGCTCGCGGGCCGTGGGGCTGGCGATCAATGCCCAGGTCGCCACGGCATCGGCATCGGCCGGTAGCCGGATGGTGAAGCGGGTGATCGCCGAGATGGGAGGCAAGAATGCGATCATCGTCGACGACGACGCCGATCTCGACGAGGCGGTGGTGGCGGTCGTGCAGAGCGGGTTTGGGTTCCAGGGACAGAAGTGCTCAGCCTGCTCACGCGTGATCGTGCTCGATCGCGTGCATGATGCCTTCGTGAGGAGGCTCGCGGAGGCGGTGAAGAGCCTGCGGGTGGGGCCGGCTGCCGAACCGGGCACGCGGATGGGGCCGCTGGTCGATGCGGAAGCGCGGGACCGCGTGCGGTCATGCATCGCAGAGGGGCGGCGGACGGCCCGTGAGGTGGCAGCAGTCGAGGTCGGTGGCATGGCCGACCAGGGCTGGTTCGCGGGGCCGCATGTTTTCGCCGACGTCGATCCCGCGTCGCCGCTGGGGCAGGAGGAGATTTTTGGACCCGTGTTGGCGGTGTTTCGTGCCCACGACTTCAGCCATGCCATTGAACTGGCCAACGGCACTCCCTATGCGCTCACGGCCGGCGTCTTTTCCCGGAGTCCGGCGCATCTTCACGAGGCGGAACGTTCGCTCGAGGCGGGCAACGTCTATCTCAACCGGGGCATTACCGGGGCGCTCGTCTGCCGTCAGCCGTTTGGGGGTTATCGAATGTCGGGCATCGGCAGCAAGACAGGCGGGCCTGACTATCTGCAGCAGTTTCTCGTGCCGCGGACGGTCACGGAAAACACGCTCCGAAGGGGCTTCGCGCCGCCACGGCGGAACGATTGAACGAAAGCCCCCAGCGGAAGCCGGCGGTTTTCCCGGGCGTTTTTGGCCGCTCATGAAATGCTCGCAATTCCCGCTACGATTCCGTATGTGACTTCCTTCCCAATCCCTTGCCCCTTCCAAGGAATGTGTTGATGTCGACACGCATGCTCAAGACGGTCGCCTTTGCGTTCGCTGGATTCGCCCTGCTGCCGGCATGGGCCTGCTTCAGCACGACCTTCGCCGTCCGTACCGCAGCGGCGCTCGATCAGGAGATCGATCCTGCCCTCAAGCCCTACGCCAAAGTGACGGGCGAGGTGGCGGGATCGGTGAAGTGCGTCGGCTCCGACACGATGAACAACCTCGTCGCGCTTTGGGCGGAAGGCTTCAAAAAGTTTTACCCGAGCGTGCAGGAGGGGATCGAGGGCAAGGGCTCGGCGTCGGCTCCGCCGGCACTCACCGAGGGCACGTGCACGTTCGGACCGATGAGCCGCGACTGGAAGCCGTCCGAGATCGACACGTTCAAGGAAAAGCACGGCTATGCTCCGACGGTCGTGCCCGTGGCGATCGACATGCTCGCCGTGTTCGTTCACAAGGACAACCCGCTCAAGAGCCTCTCGGTGCAGGACGTCGACGCGATCTTCTCGAAGAACCGCACGGGCGGCGGTAAGAACGAGATCCGCACCTGGGGCGACCTCGGCCTCGAGGGCGAGTGGAAGGACAAGCCGATCAGCCTCTACGGCCGCAATGCCACAAGTGGCACCTACGGCTACTTCAAGGAGCACGCCCTCTTCAAGGGCGACTTCAAGCCAACCGTGAAGGAACAGCCGGGGAGTTCGGCGGTGGTGCAGGCCGTGGCCAGCGACAAGTACGGCATCGGCTACAGCGGCATCGGCTATGCCACCGCCGACGTGCGGGCCGTGCCGCTGGCGGCCAAGCAGGGGGGGGCGGCAATTGCGACCGAGCCCAAGTTTGCCTATTCGGGCGAGTACCCGCTCTCGCGGTTTCTCTACCTGAGCGTCAACCACA
>JBIIOL010000259.1:0-5484 GCA_044336965.1 Pirellulales bacterium
CCTTGAAAAATCCGATCTCGCGAAGCGGCTCGAAGATCGCGCCGCGACCGCGATATGCGCTGAGGTCGACCGGCCCGGCCGTGCCGTCGTCGAATCGGATGAAGAGTGTCGATCCCTCGACCCACCTCGCCTCAACCAGATCGTTCATGTCCCACATGGCAACTACGCACTCCTATTCGAGCGGCTCGATCCGCTCCAGCGGTTCTCTGTCGCGGGCAAGTTCCCAGTCACGGCTCAGCTCGGACTTGCGCAGCCCAATCCACTCACGGACAAGCCTGACCGCCGTAGGCGACCCAAGCGATCCGTTGACGACTTCGCCGTCGAGTCCAATTTTCGCTTTCCGCCCCTGATATTCAACATGAATATGAGGCGGGTCGTGATCGTCGTAATACATGCGCACGACGATGCCGAAAAATCGCGATATTTCTGGCATGGGGAAGGCCCTCCTGCCGAAAACATATACCTTTGTACACTCGCCAGCAAGGCGAGGCCCATGGCCCGCGTCTCCTTGTCCACGCATCGCCACGTCGCGGCGAGACTTCCTCGGAGCGGTCCAAGCGTCACGCCACGCGGTACTTCTCGAGCACCGCATCGGTGAGCCTGCCGCCCACGCCCGGCACCTCGGGAAGCGTGTAGTGGCCGTCCACCACGCGAATCGGGTTTTCCCAGATGTCGAAGAGCGACTCGTAGCAGCATTCCACCATCGGCGTGTTTTCCGTCGCCGCCGCCAACTGGGCGTGCACGTTGTGCTGCACGTTCGTGTGCGGAATCACGGACAGGCCGTAGGCCCGGCCGAGCGCCGCCACGTCGAGCCATTCCTCGATGCCCGAGAGCTTGGTGACGTCGGCCTGCACGATGTCGACCGCCTTCTGGTCGATGTAGTCGCGGAAGTCGTGGAGCGTGTAGATCGTCTCGCCCACGGCAATCGGCACGTCGAGCGCCTTCGCCAACTCAGCATGGGCCCGCACGTCGAAGGGGTGCATCGGCTCTTCGAGCCAGGCGATGTCGAACTGTTCGAGCCGGCGGCCCCAGACGATCGCCGTCTTCAGATCCCAGACGGTGTTCACATCGACCATCAGCTTGATCTTGTCGCCGATCGCCTTGCGCACCGCCTTCACCCGCTCGAAATCCTCCCGCGGGTCGGGGCGTCCGAGCTTCATCTTCACCGCATCGAAGCCGCGGTCGATGATCCGCTGCATGTCGGAGATGAGTTCATCCGTGCTCCAGGTGAGCCAGCCGCCGTCGGTATTGTAGGCCTTCACCTTCGTCTTGCAGGGGCCGAGATGCCGCCAGAGCGGCTGTTCCTCCAGCCTGAGCTGGATGTCCCAGAGCGCGAGGTTCATCGCCGCCAGGCCGACACGTGCCACGCCCACCCGTCCGATGAAGTGGGTCGTCGAGTGCATCGCCTTCATGAGCGAGTGCCGCTCGAGCGCGGGCTTGCCGATGACCGCCGGTGCGTAGCACTCGTCGATCATCACCTTGGCGGCCTTGAGCCCCTTGGAGTAGTTCCAGTTGAAGCCGTAGCCGGTGACGCCCGCATCGGTGTGAATCCGCACCTGCAGAAACTCGACGGAATCGACGCTCGACTGCGAGTCGGTGATCGTTCGCTGCCCCAGCGGCACGTCGACGAGCACGGTCTCCACCCCGACGATCGTCGGCGAACCACTCAGCGTGGATGAGCCGCCGGCGGCACTCCCCTTGCCTGCGTGGGGTGCGGCGGACGTGGAACTGGTGCGACCTGACTGCAGCGTGGACATACGGCTTCGGATTCCTGATTCGTGCGGTGAGAGGCTCTTGGCTCCTGGGCCGCCCGTCGGCACCGCGGGAGCCTCCTGATGTGCGAAGCCCTTCATATACTGCAACGACAGTTGTCTCGCAATGAGACAACTGTCTCAAATCGCGATCGCGACTCTCGTTTGACGCACGAGGCTGCGTTGGGAGAAGGCTGAAAACGTTGACGCCAAACACACTCGCGGATACGATCGGTCCTGTCGTGACAGTACTCGGATGAGGATTCCGTGGGAGCCTGCGCGAGCTGCAGGTTTCCGGTCATCGCCCTGCCACTTTAGGAGCATCTCATGCCATCGCGTTCCTCACGCCCGCCCGCCGGCCGTCCTGACCAGCATGGCTGCCAGGAATTTCGCTCCTTGATGTCGCGCATGACTCGCCGCCACGCCGTGCAGGCAGGCACGTTCGGCGCGCTGGGACTGTCACTCGCCGACATGCTGCGGCTCGAGGCCCGGGGCGAGGCCAGCAACGAGGCCTTCCAAACGACGAAGGCCGGAGCGACCGGTCCGGCCAAGGCGATGAGCGTGATCCAGCTCCACCTTGGCGGCGGCTTTCCGCAGCATGAGTCATTCGATCCGAAGCCCGAGGCGCCGGTGGAATACCGCGGTTCGTTCGGCGTCGTGAAGACCAAGAACGGCGACGTCTTCAGCGACAACTTCCCCAAGACCGCCGCCATCGCCGACAAGATTTCGATCGTGCGGACCGTGGTCGGCAAGATTCCCGACCATGGCCTGGCCACCTATCACCTCTTCAAGGGCTACACGCCTACCGCCGTGATCGACTATCCGGCGATGGGCTCCATCGTGTCGCACGAACTGGGGGGCCGGGGAGAACTGCCCCCCTACATCGCGATTCCGAATCAGTCTGCCTTCGTGGGCGGCACAGGCTTCCTGAGCAGCACCTACGGTCCGTTCGAGCTCAATGCCGACCCGGGCCAGAAGGGCTTCAAGGTTCGCGATTTCTCGATTCCGGAGGGCGTGCCGCTCGATCGCTTTGACCGCCGCAAAAAGGCCCGTGATCTCGTCCAGCGTCGGATTCGTGCCATGGAGGCCGATCCGGCGACGCTCGACACGATGGACGATTTCTACAAGAGTGCCTACACGCTCCTCACCTCGAAGGACGCCCAAAAGGCCTTCACGTTCGAGGGTGAATCGGAGGACACGTTCAAGCTTTACGGCAACGACACCACGGGCTCGGTCCGCGGCCCAGACGGAAAATACCACACCAAGGGTCTGGCCGAGCGACTGATCATGGCCCGCCGGCTCGTCGAGGCCGGCACTCGGTTCGTGACGGTGACCTACGGCTCCTGGGATTCTCACGTCGACGTGAAGAAGAGCTGCCTTGAACAGATGGCTCCGCTCGATGCGGCGATCGCCGGCCTGATCACCGATCTGGACCAGCGTGGCATGCTCGACACCACGCTCTTCTGGCTGACGAGCGAATTCGGCCGCACCCCCAAGGTGAACGGTGACAGCGGCCGCGACCACTGGGCCCGCAACTATTCGATGCTGTTGGCCGGCGGTGGGATCGCCAAGGGCGTGATCCATGGCGTCAGCGATTCCACCGGAGCCGAGCCTGCCCGCGATGGCGTGCCGCTGGAGGACATCCAGTTCACCGTCTACAACCTCCTGGGCATCGACGCCAACAAGGAACTGGTGGCATTCGGCACCCGGCCGATCGAGATCATCAAGGATGGCAACTTGGTCAAGGGCATCCTCAGTTAACTTCAGCCGCGAGCCTGCGGGACTTTACCTTCGAAATCCAACGGGGCACCGACGAGGAGAACCCATCCATGCCCTTTGCCTTTCGCGACCGTCAGTGGCGCCTGTCTCTGGTCGTGGCCGCCTTGGTGGCCGCCGCAGCGTGTGCCGTGTCGTCACGCAGCCTCCTTGCCGCCGAGGCATCGCCGCCGTCGGCTGCCGCCGATTCCGCAGCCAACTCCGACACTCCCAGCTTCCGTCGCGACGTGATGCCGGTGTTGTTCCGGGCCGGCTGCAACGCCGGTACCTGCCACGGCTCGGCCCGCGGCAAGGACGGCTTCATGCTCTCGCTCTTCGGCTACGACCCAAAGGGCGACTACGCCCGCATCGTCAACGAGATGCCGGGCCGCCGCGTCAACGCATCCGTGCCTGAACAGAGCCTGTTGCTGCTCAAGGCGATTGGCGCGGTGCCGCACACGGGCGGCAAGCTCTTCGACAAGGACAGCGACCTCTACAAGACGCTCCTCCGCTGGATCGAGGCGGGCGCGCCGGACGACGCAGAAGCAGTGCCGCAGGTCGTCGGCATCACGCTGCCCAAGGAGAGCGTGGTGTTCAAGAAGATCGGGGGCCACGGGGTGGCCCGCGTGACCGCCCAGTTCAGCGACGGCACGAGCCGTGACGTCACCAGCCTCGCCCGCTTCTTCTCCAACAATCCGAGCGTGGCCACGATCGACGCCGACGGCAAGGTCACTGCCGTCGCCCCCGGCGACACGAACGTCTTCGCCCGCTACAGCCGGTTCACCGTCGGCGCCGAGGCGATCGTGCTGCCTCCCGAGGAGGGCTTCACGTGGCCGAATCCGCCGGCAAATAACTTCATCGACACGCTCGTGTTCGACCGGCTCCAGCAACTGCGCATCATCCCGTCCGACCTCTGCGACGATGAGACCTTCCTGCGCCGCATCACGCTCGATCTCGCGGCCAGGCCGCCCACGGTCGAGGAATACCACGCCTTCATGGCAGACACGAAGCCCGACAAGCGGACGAAGAAGATCGACGAACTGCTCGCCGCCGACGCCTTCGCCGACCTCTGGGCGACGATCTGGTCGGAGCACCTGCGGATCATCGGCGGCAACTACGCCCCCCAGGCCACCCATGTGAAGGCGGCCGACGTCTTCCAGGAATGGATTCGCGCACAGATGCGTTCGGGAAGGCCGCTCAATGAGTTCGTCGCCGACATGGTGGCCTCGTCGGGCAGCAATCTCTCGAATGGCCCCGCCAATCTCTACACCATGATGCTGCACCAGGTGCGGGTGGAGCCGAAGCCGCTGGCCGCCGACTTTTCGCAGCTCTTCCTTGGCGTGCAGATCCAGTGCGCGGAGTGCCACAACCATCCGTTCGACCGCTGGACGATGGACGACTACTACGGCTTCGTCAGCTTCTTCACCGGCGTCAAGCGGAAGAACGGCATCGAGCCCCGCGAGCGCCGCATCTACTTCGACACCTCCGTCGAACCCGCCAAGCACCTCGTCGACGGCCGGCCGATGCCAGCGAAGGTGCTCGGTGCCGTCGAGCCGGTGGGCGGCGACGGCGATCCACGGAAGGCGCTCGCGGCGTGGCTCACATCTCCCGATAACGACATGTTCAGCCGAAACCTCGCCAACCGCATCTGGGCGCAGCTGCTCGGCCGCGGCGTGATCGACCCCGTCGACGATATTCGCGTCAGCAATCCGCCGGTCAATGCCCCGCTGCTCGACGCGCTTTCCAAGCGTCTCGTCGAGGTGAAGTTCGACCTACGGAGCCTGGTTCGCGACATCTGCAATTCGCGGGTCTACCAGCTCTCGAGCCAGCCAAACGCCTCCAACGCCCGCGACTCTCGGCAGTTCTCCCACAGGCACCTCGAGCGTTTGCGGGCCGACACGCTGATTGATTCGGTCGTGGCGGTGACCGGCGTTCCCCGCAAGTTCGAAGGCTTCCTGACGGGCACCAGGGCTATCGA
>JBIIOL010000260.1:0-5456 GCA_044336965.1 Pirellulales bacterium
CTGGCGATGGGCGTGAGGCGGATCGATGGCGACGATATCGACGTCCTCGAACTCCGTCGCACGCCCGACCCTGCGGCGCCGATCACCGGGGAGGCGGCTCTGTTCCGGCCGTACTTCGTGGCGGCGTCAAGCACCGATGCGGCTGGCGGCACGTGGCATCTGCTCCAGGAAGACTATGTGTCCGCGGCCCCGCTCGGATGGGCATCCGGCCGTCACGTGCACCTGCTCCAGAGCCGCTATGCATACACGTTTGCCAACCGGCAGCGCAGTGAACTCGCCGACCTGCAGGACGTTTCCAAGGAGAGCTACGAGCGGCTCCTCGCGCAGGTGAAGGGAAACGCGGAGGGAGGCAAGGACAAGGTCGTCGTCAAGGAACGGTCGGGGGCCGAACGCTGGCGGCCGGTCACGGTCCTCGACACGGTGCCGTTTGTCGAACTGCAGATCCCACCGGAGAAACGCGACCGCGAGCATCCCGACACGACGCCGACCTTTCGGTTCGGAATTCCGGTCGAGAACCGGCTCGTTCACATGGGGGCGGTTTGTGGCGGGCCGGTCGACACCGAGAAACTGCGTCAGCTCAAGGGCACGGTGCTCGTGGACAAGGAGTTGGAGATGCTCTTCGTCGTCGACGAGACGGTGAGCATGGCGCCATTCAACCAGGTCGTCGCCAAAGTCATCCGCAACGCCGGTAGTCTCGCGGAGGGCAGGCCGGTGCCCGTCAGGGTCGCCTTCTGCTCTTACACGGATGGTCCAGCGGGCAAGCGGGTCGATCTGGGGGATTTCAAGATGGTGAAGGGGCCGGCGGACGTCCGTGACCTTGCGGAACGGGTCGCGAAGCTCGGCAACGACCTGCCCCCCGTTCCATACGATAATCCGCCGGAACGCATGCTCGAGGGCCTGCGTGACGCGCTGAAGAACGCGAAGTTCCTGCGTGGCGGAACGCCGTTCGTCGCCGTGGTGGGCGACACGGGACACGAGCCCACCGACCCAGGCAAACAGAAGCTCGTCGCGGAAGTGGCTGACCTGATCAAACAGCACGGCGTTCGCACGTACTTCATGCACGTCGGCCAACGGCAGAAGCCCGACGAGATGCTCTTTCAAAAGGACTTTGCCGCTGTTCAGGGGGCGGCCATGAAGCTCGGCGTGCCCGAGGATCACATCGTGTATGAGCCGGCGGAGGCCAACACCCTGCAGGCCGTCCTGGAAAAGTCACGGAACGAGGTGGAAGACGAGCGACGTCGGCTGCAGCGGCAGATCACCCGCATGGAGTCGCGTACGCCCTACACGGAACCGGGCCCGAAGCTGCTGAAGGCCCTTGAATCCCGAGGCATCGACCGGGACAAGTTCGAGGATCGGGCCCTGCAATATTTCGTGCCGTCGCAGGGCTGGTTGTTCCATCCTGGTTCGCAGGACACATCCTCCGCCAAGCCGCAGTTCCGGGAGTTGTTCCTGCTGGCGCAGCCGGAGCGGATGGCGGTCAAGCGGCTCTTCGACGATGTCCGGGAAAGGCTGTCGAGCCGGGAGCAGATCGACGGCGATGCCGTGATCGCGAAGTTCGCCGCAGCGTTGGCCGGTGCGGCGGGCAATCCCGCCCTCGAGGCCACCGTGCTGGCGGCCTGGAAGAAAATCCCAGACCGCCAACGCAGTGTCGGTGTTTTTCTCGAGGATGTGTTCGGCCTGCGGGTGAAGGCTGCGTTGCCGTTTCCGCCGATCGCCTACGCGAAGGAGCGGCCGGCAGCCGAGGACGAAATCGCGCGCATGCTCGAGAGGATCGGACGGTTAGGCGAGGCCTTCAAGGATGAGGGTGACGCGGCGTTTTGGTTCGACGCATCGACGCTCGTTCCGTGAGACATGCTTATTGGCAATTGCAGCCGCCGAACATTCCCGCCGGGGTGCCGGCATGGTAGCAGGCTGATTGACCGCCCATGCACCCGCGAGGCATCGCCGGCAATTCCGGCTCGATGAGAACGACCTGCACGGGCGGATTGCCCCCGCCCTTCTGGTTGATGAGCCGCCGCACGACGTCGGCCAGGATCTTCTCGCCGTCGTAGCTCGTGAGCAGGCCGAGCCTCTCCTTGACGGGTATGGCCAGCAGAATGCCGTGATCGCGCGAATACCACTGCCATTCCGACGAGTGCGAGAGCACCTCGCTGAGGTCATCGACGAGAGCCGCCTCGGCGGGGTCGCGGAGGTTCTTCATCTGCCTCGAGAGGTCTTCGGCGATGGTATCGGTATCGGCGAGGATCTGGGCTGCGCGGCCCCTAGTCAGCGGTACGACCCGCGAAGGCTTCACGGCGACCGCTTCTTCGTCGGCACCGAGGCAGGGCGAGACCAGGCACGATGCGAGAACCAGACAGGCGGCAATGCGGAATGAACGCATGGGGGTGTTCCTCGGGGGCTGATGCGGTCGGCTGATTCGCGACCGCAACGGTTGGGTCGAGGCTAATTGGAGCCTGGAGCACCGTCAAATGGGGGAGCACATGCCCTCCACGGCTTTCGCTCCAGGAGGCGAAAACCCGTGAAATCAGCCTAAAAACCATGGTCGGCCCACGTGTTCGGACTTGGCAACTGGTTCGTCGCGCTTCAAGCCCGTGGAGCCGCGGCGGCATCGCGCGGGGGGCGATTGGTGCACGAAAAGATGGCAGTCACTTCACCTGCCCGGCGGGCGAAGGCTTGCCAGTCATCTCATCCGACGATGTGGCCAACGACGGGCTCATGACGACGCGGAATCCCGTCTCTTCCCAACGTGACTTGTCAGGTAATTGACTGCGGAGCCCCGATCTCGAGCCACCCGCGGGGTTGCGGGCAGAGCCGCCCCGGCGGACCCTTCCGAGCAGGCTGGTGACCGGACCGAGCGGGTCGGTGGCCTTCTCGCCTCGAAACCCGTCGTAAAAGTCGTTGCACCACTCCCACACGTTGCCGTGCATGTCATGAAGACCCCACGGATTTGGCTTCTTCTCCCCTACCGGTCGCGTGCGGTTGCCCGAATTGCGGTCATACCAGCCGTACTCGTCGAGCATCTTCTCGCTGTCGCCGAACGAATATCTGGAAGTCGAGCCCGCCCGGCAGGCGTATTCCCACTCCGCCTCGGTGGGCAGCCGATACGTCCGTGCCGCGGCCCGCTCCTCCGGCAGCGCGGACAGTTTCTGACAGAAGTCGATCGCGTCGTTCCAACTCACCCTGTCCACGGGTTGTTCGGCATCCGTGTGCGTGCTCGGCACGCTCCCCATCACCGCCTGCCATTGGGCATTCGTCACCTCGTAAACGCCTATGGAGAAGGGCTTCGTCAGTGTCACGGGATGGGGCTTGGCTTGCGGGCTCTTGCGGTCGTCTTCGCCCATGGTGAAGGTCCCTGCGGGAATGAGCCTGAACTCCATCCCGATCGAATTACGAAGCCGTGGCAGGGCCGCGATCATGAACGCCGGGATTGCGGCGGAAGCGGTGGCCGGTAGCCGCCGAACACGGTCTGGTGTCAGGGCCGCTGCCATCCACGTGCCAGCCTCTGGGTTCATTCGGGCGGCTTCTCCCTGCACCATCATCGCCCTGCTCCAATCATCGGCGGCCGTGGCCGAATCGAACCGTTTCCGATAGGCATTGGTCAACTCTTTCCGAAGGTCGCCGGTTTCGGTCTCACCGAGCATCGTCATGCTGGCAGCTGCGTCTTTGTCGATTGCAGTCATCGCCAGGGCTACCGCGTCGTCAGTCTTTCCCTGAGCGACCATCTCCTGTGCCTCCAAGACCGTTGCCCTTACCTGGAGCGGGCGCACGGCGTCCATCGTTGCGTCTGCCTTCAACGCCGCGTCGCACGCGGCCTTGGCGGCGGCGAGGTCTTTTTTTGCCACCGCCTCATCGCCGTACCGGAGCCACAACGTTCCGACCTCCGGAAGGGTCAGGCCGTGCCTGCTCGCCTCCGCGCACGCCGTCGTCAGTCCCGGGCGATCCAGTCGGCCCACGCATACCGCGGCATATTCCCGCCACAGATCCAGAAGGTTCTCCCGCGTCGCTCCGCACTTCGCTGCCGCATCGCACGCGACCTGTACAAGCGATGGGTCTCGTTTGTCGATCGCCTTGTCCGCACGCGTGAGCCAGCCCGCGACGATCGCGGCGCGGGCGACGGCGATCGCCTGTGCGTCGCCATTCAGCCCGACCGCCTCGGCCAGATCCTGGGCCGCTTCCGCGAGTCGGTCGCCGCGGGCGTGGGCCGTCGCACGGGTCGCATGCGCAGTGCCGAGGGCCACTTTCACGTCGGCCGATACAGGGGATAGCTTCTCTGCCCGTTCCAAGTCGGCGAACGCACCGTCGATGTCGGGAGGCCTCGCGGCGAGTTTCGATCGGGCCCGGCCCACCAGGGCAGCGACGCTGTTTGGGGCGAGCGACAGGGCGTCGTCCCACCGGGACGTGCGGATGGCCTGGGCCACCGACGAGGCCCGCTGGCTCGAACGGATCCACAGCCCGCAGCAGACGAGGAGCATCAGCGCCGCCACCGAGCCGACTGCGATACCGACTGCTTGCCTCGTCTTACGCCGCCGTTCCTCGTCGGCTTTCGCCGTCTCGGCCGCAACGAGCGCCCTGTTGAACTCAGCGTCGTCGAGGCCTGCGGCGGCGAGCAGGTGCTGATACCGACCTGCCGACTCGATCGCCGCGGCATATCCGCCGGCCGTGGCCGCCGCGAGTCTCCCGATCGCCCCCGTCCGCTCAGCCGCCGCAGATTGGCAGCGATTGAGGCAGTCGATCACGGACTCGTCTCGCCGCTGCTCAGGGATCGCCTCGAGGATCTTCGCGGCGTCACCGAATCGGCATGACTGTTCGAGCGTCTCGGCCTGCTGCAGCCTCGCCGCGATCTCGGCTGCGACCTTCTCGTCGCGGGCCACGAGGGACTGCCGCAGCTTCAGGACGTCGGGGTCAGCGGGCTTGAGTTGCAGGTAGGCATCGATGGTCTCGAGCAGGCCTTCGAGCTGCTTGGTCGCCACGGCCTCCCGAATCTTCGACGCAAGGCCGCGGACCTCCGCGACGAGCGTGCTGGCCCGCTTCAGCAGGCTGGCGACCTCGGTGGAACTCGCGGATGGCGGCACCGCCGACAACGTCGCCAGGGCGGCCTCGTAGTCGTGGGCATCCAGGAGCGCGGTGGCCGACGCGACGGCCTTGTCGCGCGAGGCGGCCTGCCGCGACTGCCTGTCGAGAAGCTGGGCTTTCAGTTTCTGGACGTCGCTCCGGTCGGGCTGGAGCCTGAGCAGCCGTTCGACCTCAACCAAGAGCCCATCGAGCGACTTCGCGGCCACCCGCTCCTTCACGAGCGACTCGAGCCGTCGTGCTTCGGCCTGTGTCTTCTTGAGACGGTCGAGCACCTTGTCGACCGTCTCGCGGGCCCCCGGCAGGAGGACCGACCGCATGGCCGGCGGCACCGATTCCAATGCGAAGATCGCCGACAGGTAGTCGGATGCCTCTTCGTGCTTCGA
>JBIIOL010000261.1:0-5445 GCA_044336965.1 Pirellulales bacterium
TCCAACTGCAAGGTGGGAACGGACCAGTCATTCAACGAATCGAAGCTCAGGGTCGCCGATCTGGAATCGCTGCTCGAAGGCACTTCGCCCACCGCCCGTGCCGATCGGGAGGAGGACTTCCGGTGGAGCCAGGTGGCCGGCCGGCCGGCGCTGATGACGCGACTCGAGTCGGCCGACGCAACGCTGGCGGCCGCCATCGCCTCGAAGGCGGATTTCGACAAGGCACTGGAACGAGTCCTGCGCGATGCCGAGTTCGTGGCCTTGATCGGTGAAATCATCCAGCAGGCCGACTATGAATTTTTCGACGACGAAACCTACCGCGGGTATGCGTCAACGATGCGCGACGCCGCGTTGCGGGTGCGCGAGGCTGCGAAGAAGAAGGACTACGAAGCCGCCCGCGGCGCCCTCGGCGAAATGAAGAAGTCGTGCGACTCGTGTCACGGCGATTACCGCAGCTGACTTCACGGGAAACATCCTTATCCCCCGGCTTGCGCCGGGGGCTTTTATAGGGGATGCGTGTCCCCCGGCTTGCGCCGGGGGCTTTTATGGGGAGGGATCCAGCGTCACTCCAGCCCGGCGGCGATTCTCGCCGGCGTCAAGACTTCGGCTGCTCGAAGAGCGACGGCAGGGGGGCGAGGTCGATGAGTTCGGCGAGTCCGGCCGCGACGAGTTCGCGGCCGGTCACGTAGCGGTGCGTGCGGCTCCACTCGTTGATCAGGTCGGCGGACCGGCCGAAGAGATCACACAGCAGCACGTCCATCTCGTGCTCCAATTCCACGAAATGCCGCGACCACTCGGCGGCCTCGCGGATGCCGATGTGCTCCTCGCTCTGCCACTTCATCGGGTGGAAGAGGAACACGCTGAACGGCGTCACCAGCCGCCGCTGGCAGGCGGCGAAGGGCCAGAGTGCGGCCGACGAGCATTCCCCCGTCACCACGGCCGTGGCCCGAATTCCACGGAGCCGCAGGAGCGTGACCAACGACATGCCGCAATACGGACTGCCACCGGGAGAGTCGAAGTAGATGGTGCACGCTCCGCCCGGCTCGACACCCAGAAGCCGGTCGGTGAGGTCCGCCTCGTTGTCGGTCAGATCGCCGACGATGGCCAGTTCCAGTGGGCCGGCGTTTTCCTGCTCTGATTCCTGGTCGTGATCCGGCGGTTTGCGTTTGGAGTCGCGCTGGCGCATGGTGATGCTCCCGTCGGGGCTGCGAGAAAGACGTTGGAGCTTACAATACCGCCGTCGCGAGCGTCGCGGGCCTGTCAAGGAAAGGCTCAGCTGCCGCACAGGGAGCACGTTGCATGGGAATCGTCTGTCAGTGTCCCAATGGACACCGCGTGAAGGTCAAGGATTTTCAGGCCGGAAGGCGCGGGCTCTGCCCGACCTGCGGGGCGAAATTTTCCATTCCGGCTGCGGCCGAAGGGGAGCCCGCAGTGCCGCTCTCTGCTGCGGGAATGGAGGGCCAGCCGTCGCTGCCGCTGGCCCGGTTTGTGCCGCTCGAGCCAGCCGTGGCCGCGACGCTTCCACGGGCGTTGCCCTTCGGTACGGCACGTGCCGCTGCTGCCGCTGCCGCTGCCGCTGCTGCGGCGCAGGAGTCGACGGAGCTCTTTGCGGAGACCATGCCATTGGGCGAGGACCCCTTGGCTGGCGAACCGACCACAGTCTGGTCGGCGGACGCCACCGGCCGCGAGTTGCATGCCTTGCTCGCGGAACGCCCCGACCTCTCCTGGCGGATCGCGTATCCGGGGGGGGAGGCCTCCGAACCGGTGGACGCCGCGGCCATGCAACACTGGCTCGCGGGCGGGCAGGCGGAGGGATCGGAACTGGTCTGGCGGGCGGATTGGCCCGAATGGATGCCGGTTCGCGAGGTTTTCCCAGATTTTTTCGCGGGGTAGGAGCCGTTTTTCAGCAGGCTTTTTCGGCGGTGGAAGTCGTGCTGTTGTGATAGAGTCAGTGGCCGTCACGGCATCGACACGCACCATTCACGTCACGAGGAGATTGTTCCACATGCGCTGCGTCACACTCACGCTCGTTCGTCTGCTTGTCGCACTCCTGCCGCTCGTCGCGGCCGCCCCCGCGGTGGCGCAGGCGGTTGTCGCAGAGGACGCACGGGCCTTCTCCATCGCCGGCGGCTCGTTCCTGCTCGAGGCACCTGCCAGCTGGAAGCGGGTGCAGCCGAAGTCGGGGATCGTCGAGACGGAGTTTTCCATCCCGTCCGCGGGCGACCTGCCGCCCGGTCGAATGACCGTGATGGGGGCCGGCGGAAGCGTGCAGGCCAATGTCGACCGTTGGTACGGGCAGTTCGCGCAGCCGGACGGCAGCGCCACCAAGGACAAGGCCTCGACCAAGACCCTCAAGATTGCCGGCAGTAACGTGACGATCGTCGACGTGTCGGGCACCTACAAGGACACGCCGGGCGGGCCGTTCGCTGGCGGCAAGACGATCGAGCGGCCGGACTACCGCATGCTGGCCGCGATCATTGAGACGGCCGAGTCGGGCAGCTACTTCCTGAAGTTTTACGGCCCGGCGGCGACCGTGGCGAAGGATGCCGATGGCTTCCGCAAGATGGTCGAAGGCCTGGTGCCGGCGGCGAAGTGAGCGACTGAAATCAGCGTGAAGATTCAGCCATGAAAATCCAGTCATGAAAATCCAGCCATGAAAATCCAGCCATGAAAACCCAAGAATTTCTCGAGCATCACGGCATCGCCGGCAACCCGTTTGCCGAGGAGGACGCGCAGAACGACACCGTCTTCAAGCGGACCTGTCTGGAATCGACGTTTCATCCTGCCTGGGACAAGATCTACGGTGATCCGGCCGATCCGAGCACCGCGATCGTGTTTGGCGAGAAGGGGGCAGGCAAGACGGCGATCAAGCTGCAGATGGTGCGGCAATTCGACAGGCACAACGAGTTGCATCCCGACCGGAAGACGCTCGTCGTGCTCTACGACGACTTCAATCCCTTCCTTGACCGCTTCGTTAGCCATGTCGGTCCCAACCGTCCCGTCGACAAGGTGCTCTCGCAGTGGAAGCTGTGGGACCACATGGATGCAATCCTGTCGCTGGCGGTGACGCAGTTCGTGACCACGCTCGTCGATCCGCCGGCACGCGAGGCTGCCCGCAGGCCGAAGCTCACGCCACCGCAGGCGCGGGATCTCAGCCTGTTGGCCGCCTGCTACGACCAGTCGACGGCAGAGACCTTCCCGTCGCGGTGGCGGAAGCTCCGCGCCCGCTCGGGCTACCATGCCTGGCAGGGCCTCTGGCCGACGCTGGTCGGCTTCGCGGGCGCGGTCATCATGGGCCTCGCTCTGCTCGTCAGCTTTCAACGCGGTTCGCTGGCATGGGCGGGAGAATGGTGGCCATGGCTCCTGCTGGCCGCCACGTGGGCGCCGTGGGCATGGCGGCGGGCCCGGAGCTGGTGGCTGGCCACGCGGATCGTGAGGAGCATGCGAACCGGAAACCGAACCACGGGCCAACTGGCGCGGGCGCTTTCACGAATGCCCGAGGTGGATCTCGCCGGCCAGCCGCTGCCGGCCAGCGCCCGCAGCGACGACCGCTACGAACTGCTCGCGAAATTTCAGGGCATCCTCGCTGCCCAGGGCTACGCCGGCATGGTGGTGATCGTCGACCGGCTCGACGAACCGCATCTCATCAACGGCTTGGCCGAACGGATGCGTCAAGTGATCTGGCCGATGCTCGACAACAAGTTTCTCAAATCGCCGGGCATCGGTCTGAAGATGCTCCTGCCGCTCGAGCTCTACCGCTTCATCGAACGCGAGGACGAGCAGTTCAACCAACGAGCCAGGCTCGACAAGCAGAACCTCGTGCCAACGCTCGAATGGTCGGGCGAGACGCTCTACGACATCGCCTCCGCCCGCGTGAAGGCGGCGAGCGTGGGCAGCCCCCCGGCCACGCTCGCCCAGTTCTTCGAGCCGGAGGTCGATCAGCGACGACTTCTCGAAGGCCTTCGGAGCCTGCGTGTGCCGCGGCAGCTGTTCAAGTTTCTCTATCGGCTCCTCGTGGCCCACTGCCATGCCCACACGGGCGAGCAGGCGGTCTACAAGATTCCGCTTGAACGCTTCGACACGGTGCTGGCGGTGTTTCGCCGTGAACAAGACGCCTTCGATCGCGGCCTCGCGCCACGGTAGCGAGCCATGCAGGGCGAGAACGACGTCCACACGCTCGTCGTCGGCCGTGATGCCATGGCCTGCCGGTTCGAGATCATGTCCAACGCCGGTGAGGTGGCCGACGCCACGGCGATCGCCGTCGATTGCCTCGACCTCGTCGACGAGATCGAGAACCGGATCACGGTCTATCGCGACACAAGCGAACTTGCCCGCCTCAACGCCACGGCGGCAGACGGCTGGCAGCCCGTGGATGCCGAGCTTTTCTCGCTCCTGCTCTTGGCCAGGGATCTCCACGAGCGGACGGCCGGTGCATTCGACATGGCGGCCGGAAGCCTGGTGAGAACGTGGGGATTTCTTCGTCGCCAGGGACGGACGCCCACGGCGGAGGAACTCGTGCGGGCCCGAGCGAGCGCTGGCATGCAATGGGTGGAACTCGACACGGCCGGCAGCCGGGTGCGTTTCACCCGACCCGGCGTGGAGTTGAACCCCGGCGCCATCGGCAAGGGGTGGGCGATCGACCGTGTGATGGAGAGGCTCCGCGACAGCGGCGTGACCAGTGCGCTGGTGCACGGCGGGGCCAGCAGCGTGCGGGCCATCGGGGCGCAAGGGATCGCCCAGCCGGGACGGCGGGCCTGGCCGGTCGGCGTGCGGCATCCACTCCGGCCGGGCCGTCGACTCGCAACGGTCCAACTCGACGACAAGGCTCTGGGTACCAGTGGATCTGGCACGCAGTTTTTCATTGAGCGGGGCCGCCGTCTCGGCCACATCCTCGATCCCCGAACCGGAGTGCCGGCCGAGGGCGTGCTGTCGGCGACGGTGGTCGCCCCTACGGCCGCCGAGGCCGACAGCCTCTCCACGGCGCTCTATGTGCTTGGGCCCGCGGGCTTGGCTCGGGTGGCGCCGCCGGGCGGAGCGGTGGGGGCGATTCTGGTTGTGCCTGGCGAGGCGGCAGGAGCCGTCCGGGTGCTCACGGCCAACCTTGCTGAAGGTGTGGTGTCGATCGAGCCCGGCGAGGGCGTGGAAACGTGACGGACGCGGGTACGCACCACCGGGACGGCAGAAGTCTCGTCGCCGGGGCGAGCTTCCACCGATCCTGGCTCCGTTGTAGGACTGCATGGCAGGAAGCCATGCACGACACCAGCAATCGGAGATTGCCAAGAAAAAACAGCAGGATGCTGTGTTTTTCGTGAAGCAGGCTCCTTGAGCTTCCGCCGATCCCGGCTTTCCCTTGTGCCTTCCGGGGCCGGGAAACAGCGGAGCCGTGCCTTTTTTTATCCCCGGGATACACTAACGCTTTGGGCTCAGCCCCTTCCTCCTGCTTTG
>JBIIOL010000262.1:0-5439 GCA_044336965.1 Pirellulales bacterium
ACACTTGACCCGGCTTTTTTACCGACTAAACTACTTGCAATCGTTCTGCGAAATGGGCGTTCCGACCGACCTTAGTCGCTGCCGGGACGCTGAGCGAAACCTCGAGAAACGCTTGTGACGGTGACGTGATTCCGGTGAGTCAGCCTTCAGGCTGACGTGAGGCAAGTCGGCTGCCAAGCCGACGGCCTTCCGCCTTGGGATCCCTCTTTTCCCGTCTGCGTCGCGCCGGTCTGCCGGTCGAACGCATTCCGCTCACCCGGTCCGTTCTCCGTCGGCCGCCTTGAATCTTTCTGCACCCCGTTTGTATCTGCCATACTGTTGCATATGCCACTCCTGTGCACATATAGTCGCTGCCGTCCTCGGTTGGGATTCACCCTCGTGGAACTGCTCGTCGTGGTCGCGATCATCGGCACGCTTGTCGGCCTGCTGCTTCCGGCGGTTCAGTCGGCTCGCGCCGCGGCCCGCCGCACGCAGTGCGCGAGCAACATGCGACAGGTGGGGCTGGGTGTCATCACCTATGCCGACGCCCATCGCGGGCGGTTTCCTTCACGAACGCATAACGCTTCGGGCCAGGAGGCGCGACGTCTGCACTGGATCGATCAAATTGCCCCGTTTGTCGAAAGCGTCGATGCGATTCGGCGCTGCCCCGACGATCCGCTTGGCGAGATTCGGATGAGAGGGCTTCCGGGAACTGGCGTCGCATTCGCCGATCCGCAGCACTCGGATCCCACGAAGCGTTTTTCTCCGAAATCGAGTTTCACCGTGAATGGCTATCTCTCTTTCGATGAAGCTGCGGCGTTTTCCAAGGGGATCAATAACCTCAACAAGATCGCTACTCGGTCGAAGACCGTCATGCTGTTTGAAAAATATTCAGATCCGACGGCGCTTTCAAATCAGACAAAACAGATTGCTGATCTCACGAGCTCTCATTTCGATCACAACCATTCCCCATCATGGTTCGATTGGTGGGAAGACGATCGGGCGAGGGTTTTCACCGATATCGCCGCCGAAACGCAGGTCGATCGTCATTCTTCAGCAAGCCATTTTTTGTATGCGGATGGTCACGTTCAGCCCATAGAACAGGCTCAGATTCAGGCATGGATCGAAGAGAATTATGAATTTGCGAAACCGTATTAACGTTTCTGCATTCTCGTGCGTTGTCTTCATCGTCATGATCGCAACAGCGCATGTTCATGCGCAAACGCATCAAGACGACATCGAATTGCTATTGATCAATTCACGATTGACGACATCTGGCGGCACCTACACAGGATCGCTTCAGGGGCGTGTATTTCAGGGCAGTTTTCCCCGAGCTTCCGGGCAAACAACCGATCCCGGTTTTGATTCAGCGGCAGAGTTTTTGGAGCCCGGTGAAAAAATCCGTTTCGATTTCGTGCGGGAAATCCTGTACTGGAATGGAACCGCTCTGGTGGAATCTCCTCGGTCGGTCACTGTGACGACATTAGCAGGCTCATCGGTCACGCTCGCACCGACGGATGTTGGTGGCAAGGCTGGTGTGGAGATCGCGGGCGGCGACCCGACGACAGGGGCTTTTCATCAACACCTCCAATTTTCCTTCGGCAGCAATGCCCCAAATGGCGTGTATGGACTGATGATGACGCTCGGCCCAGCGGGCACGAGCACCTTCGGCTCATCCGAGCCATTTCTGATTGCATTCAGCAGAAATGCGTCGCTGTTGAACCCCGGGGCCGGCGTCGATGCGATGGCGGCCGCATTGGTGCCGGTGCCCGAGCCGTCGACGCTAGGGCTTGCGGCCGTGGGCGTCGTCGCAGGCGTCGCATGGCGATCCCGCGGGGCGAGTAAGGGCAGCAAACGCAAAGGCATTGCAACTGCATAGAAAATGCAGTAATTTCGGCGGCCGTCGATCGAGTGGTTTTTTTGATATTCGTTCATTTTTGGAGAAACGCCATGTTGGGTTTGGGTGAAGTCTCGGGTGGCGCAACGCCGCGTCGAGTTCTGTGGATCGCCTGTTTGCTCGTGGTTGCTGGCGCGTGGCTCGTTCCCGCTCGGGCCGATGAAATGCATGCAGGCGACATCGAGCTCGAGATCGTGAGCGGCAAGCTCGTTACGCACAACGGCCGGTATTTCGAGTCTGCGTTTTCGAGCACGGCGCCGTTTGTAAGCGCAGCTCCCGGTTTTGACTCGGCTCCAAGTTTGCTCGTCTACGACGAGGAAGCGGAAGTTGCGGAGGAAATCGGCTTCAACGTGCTTGGGCCGCTGCTTTATTGGGATGGCAATGAGCTAGTTGAGCCGCAAGCTGGTGTGGAGCTGACGCTTTCGTTTTTCGAGTCAAGCAGAACAGTGAGTGGCGCGGACATCTCCGGCGTGACTGGATTCAGCCTTGGCGGTGCGTCACCGGACGGTAGTTTTCATGATCACTTTGATTTTTCTTTATCGGCCGCGGCCAATATAGGTGCCTATGGCGTGCTTCTGGAGCTAACGCCGGCGGGAGCGAGCACATTTACGAAGTCCGATCCGTTCTTGATTGTGTTCAACCGCGGCCTGGGCTCGGAGGAGTTCGAGGCCGGCGTCCATGAAATGGTCGAAATGACTGCTGTCCCCGAGCCGTCGAGCGTGGCCTTGGCTGGTGTGGGGGTCGCTGGTCTGGTCGGTGCAAGTCTGCGCCGCCGCATGCGGTCACAGAAGGCTGCTTCCTGATGGAAGATCACGGTATTTGCGGCAATGAACGGGGCATCCGGAGCCCGCGCCGGATGCCCCGTTCGCTTTTTCCAGGGGGCGTGTTAGCCGATCCAGTGCCGTGCGGTTTCTCCTTCGGCGAAGGAATGTATGCCGGCCACGGCAGTTTCCCCGAGTTTCTCGCCGCCGAAAGCCGATACCACCAACCTCGTCAGAGGCTTCTTGGCCGGTGTCGGTGGCAGGCATTCGATCTCTTCTTGCCGATTGTCAGGAGGAATGCCGTGATAGCGCATGCACAGCGGTTGCCCAAAAAGGCATTAGGTTCTCGCCTGGTGGTCAGGCCCCAGCGGCCGGCGACGCCGAAAGCGTTCGCCGATGAACAGCGGGCCCTGCTCCGCGAGCGCCGCCAGCGGCTCTTCGAGCGGGAGATCGACTACATCCCCTGCCGGCAGTTTTTGAAGGCGGACGCGGAGCGAATCGCGTCGCAGCCGCCGCCAGACGCTTCCGTGCCGCTCGAACAGCGGTCGCCGGAACATGCTTCGCCGCCAGGGCTGACCCCATACCTTGCCAGCCTCTATCACACGCGGCTGTTGTCCAAGGACGAGGAGCAGTTTTATTTCCGGCGGATGAACTGGCTGAAGTTTCGGGCCGCCACCCTCCGCGGCCAGCTCGACCGGTCGCGAGCGTCACTCCGACAAATCGAACAGATCGAGGGGTTGCTCGCCGAGGCCGAGACCGTGAAGGCGATTCTCATCACCTCGAACCTCAGGCTCGTCGTCTCGATCGCCAAAAAGTTCGTCGACCCGAACAACTTGTTCGAGGAACTCGTCAGCGAAGGCAATGTCGCCCTCATGCGGTCCGTCGAAAAATTTAACTTCGCGCTGGGCAATCGATTCAGCACCTATGCCACCTATGCCATCCAGCGGCATTTCTTCCGCATTTCGCACCGGTCGCGACAACTGCGAAAGCGGTTCGTCACGACCGACGAGGCGATGAAGGATCGGGCGGCCGACACTGAACCGACCGAGTATTGCTCGCCCGAGCAGATCGGCGTGCTCAAGGAGCTCTTCGCGGGCTTCCTGGGCGATCTCGAGCCCCGCGAACGGCAGATCGTCGTGGCCCGCTTCGGCTTCGATGGCAAGCCGCCGCGGACCTTCCGAGAGCTTGGCGTCGAAATGGGCGTGTGCAAGGAGCGGATTCGCCAGATTCAGACCCGCGCCATGGTCAAACTCCGCGACATGGCCGCGGAGGCCCGGCTCGAACAGACCGTCGGCGACTGGCTCTGACCGTGACCCAGCGAGTCCTCATCCTCGGTGGCGGCGGAGGCATCGGATCGTCCGTGGCCAGGATGATCGTGGCGGCTGGCGGGAGTGTGTTCCTCGCGGGACGCGACGAATCACGGCTGCAAGCCGTCGCGGACGATCTGGGAATGCCGTGGGGAACGGTCGACGCAATCGACCCCGATGCAATCGATGCCTGTGCGGATCGCGCGGCCGCTGCGCTCGGCGGCCTGAACGGGATCGCCAATTGCGTGGGCTCGATTTACCTCAAGCCCGCCCATCTCACGAGCACCGCCGACTGGAATGCGACGATCGCGACCAATCTCACGAGCGGCTTCGGCTGCGTGCGGGCCGCCGGCCGTCTCATGAAAGCCGAAGGGGGGGCCGTCGTGCTCGTGTCGAGCGCGGCAGCCCGAATCGGCCTGGCCAACCATGAAGCGATCGCGGCAGCGAAGGCGGGCATCATCGGCCTGGTTCTCGCGGCCGCCGCCACCTACGCGCGGCAGGGGATCCGGTTTAACGCCGTCGCGCCGGGGCTTGTTCGCACGCCGCTGGCCGCGGGGCTGGTGTCGAGTGAACTGGCCGAAAAGGCGTCGATCGCCATGCATCCGCTCGGCCGGCTCGGCGAACCGGACGACGTCGCCCGCGCCATCGTCTGGCTGCTCGACCCGGCACAGCGATGGGTGACCGCCCAGGTGATCGGTGTGGATGGCGGTCTGGCCGACGTAAAAACCCGGTCGTGACTACACTCTGGGCCATTCCCCCGGAGACCTTCGTCGCATGCTTCTCGTCGTCAATCTCGTGGCGACGGCCTTCATGACGGGGGTGATCTGGTGCGTGCAGATGGCCCACTATCCGCTCATGTCGGGCTGGCCGCACGACGACTTCGGCCGCTGGGAGGCGATGCATCGCAGCCGGATCGGCGTCGTCGTGGTGCCGGCAATGCTCGTCGAGGGGATCACGGCCGCGGCCATCATCGCCCGCCGGCCGCCCGGCGTGCCGGTGTGGATGGCATGGGCGGCGGCCGGCGTGCTGCTTGTACTCTGGGCCAGCACCTTCCTCGTGCAGGTGCCGCTCCATGACCGGCTCTCCAGCGGCTGGGATGCCGACGCACACTCCCGGCTCGTGGCGACCAACTGGATTCGCACCCTGCTGTGGTCGGTGCGGCTGGCCCTCGTGGCCGCCATGCTGATCGCCAGCCACCCCGGCGAATCGCGGCCCTGAAACGGCCTTGCGACCGAGAGCCCAGGCTTCCTATCTTCCCGTCCCGCGCACCGCGTTCCGGAGGACAGGAGATGTCGACCACGCTCGCGACGCTCGCCGCGCACGTCGGCGGCACGCTGACCGCCGCCAATACCGCCATGCCGATCACCGGCGCGGCCACGCTCGAACTCGCCGGCCCCGATGACATCACGCTCATCGACGCCGCGGACAAGCTCCACCTGCTCGGCAAGAGCCGCGCGGCCGCCGTGATCGTGCCCCCCGGCACGGGCCCGGTCGA
>JBIIOL010000263.1:0-5435 GCA_044336965.1 Pirellulales bacterium
GTAGTAGTACGCAGGACCTACCGCTTCAGTGTACCTCAGTTCCAAGTGATTGAGTCCGCTCCACAGCCAAATGCGAGCGTCGCGAACGACTCCGGCCCGATCATAAGAATCGAACAACAGCGTGCCATTGATGTGCATCTTCAAGTCGTCGTCGTGGTGCGCTCGAAACGTATACCACCCAGACTGATCAACCTTTAGCCAAGCTGTCTGATAGATCGCAAAATAATCGCCATTCCATGAATTCCCGACTCCATTCATCCACCCCGGCATGTGCCACGCCGTGAACGAATCACTCACTCCTTGCTGCGAAACAGACCATCCGCTGAGCCCACTGGGGCGAACCTGTTGTTCGAACTGCGTAGCGTTGCGGTAGCTGTTGTTTGGCATGCGGAAGAGTACGTAATCCGTACCGTTCGGCATTGCACCAGAAATCGAGTTGCCTCCATTACCTCCAGTGCCAACCGTTGTCTGACGAACGCCGCTGCCGGGCTGGTTCGGGAGCCCGCTCACAATCCCACCAGCGCCTCCGTCGCTGCCGCCACCGCCGCCGGGGCCGGCAATCGAAGCCGCCGCGGTCGTTGCATCGGTGGCCGAGGCGTCGACCTTGACGCCCTCGCCCATGTAGACGTCGCCCGTCGCCCGAAGCGATGCGGGCCGGCTGCCGACGAGTTTGATGGTGGTCGCATCGGGCACGATCAAGTCGCCCGTGACCGTCAGCACCCAGATGCCGCTCTCCAGCGTGACCCGATAGGCCGAGCCGAAGAGTTTGCCATCAGTCGGCGTGCCGTCGTTGATCTGCGGTACACCGACCGCGGAGTTCGTGTCGATGGTGACGACAGAAGGCACCTGGGCAAAGCCGCCCGTCCGTGCGGTGGAAGGCTTCGTGCCCAGGGCCTTGGCGGAGTCGGACAGCAGGCTGCCGGTGCCCAGGCTCACCTTCTGCGGAGCATCGGCGGCCGTCTGCATCTCCCACGAATACACGGCCGAACTGGTGCGGGATGCGCCGCCGGTCCAGGTTGCCTGCAGGTCGTACGTGCCGGGCAGCAGGTTGTCGAACGTGTAGGTGCCCGTTCCGCCCGTGCCCTTCGGCAAGGCCAGCGACGTGCCGTCGAGACCGGCCGCCTGCTCCACCCACCCGCCGTCGGCGGCGAACGAGTCGTCGCCGTTGTCGATCAGCTGCTGGGCGAGCAGCGGGTCGATCGAGGTGATCGCATTGCCCCGGAGCACGAGCCGCTGCAGGTTCGCGAGCGGCGAGAGTGGACTCGTGTCGCGGACCTTCGCGAACGTATTGTCGGTCAGCGACGATCCAGCCGATGCCAGGCTCAACGACTCGAGCTTCGCGAGCGATGACAGCGGGGAAAGCGACTGGGGAAACGAGACAACGACGTTGTCGAGGCCCCACGATTCGTTGGTGATGCCCGAAAGGCCGTCTGCCTGGAAGTCGAAGGCCAGCCGACCTCCCCTGTGCGCAACCGTCTTCGAAATGCGGTAGGTGTTGTTTTGCGTGACGTTCACCCAGGCCGGGTCGGTTGTCACATAGCCGAGTTGGTTTGTGCGCACCGCTCCGGTGCCCCGCGCGACCGTCTGTCCGCCGAAGCCGTTCGGATAGTTCTGCTGCCCGTCCACGACGTTGCTGAACGTCGTTTCCACGAGCGACTCTTTCCCCGCCGTACTGCCGAACACCCAGCGATCCGGGCCGTTGTTGTTCACTCCGTCCCACGATCCGATGATGTGCAGGTCGAACTCGATCGTCACGGCACCCGCGGGGACGGTGCCGAGGTCGAGCGTCACCTTCTCGTTATCGAGGCCGTACGTCTCATCCCGGCCGAGGAAGTTTTCACCGCTCGGAGACGTCACCACCTTGAGCGGCCCGGCGCTACTCGACCACTGGGAGAGATCGGTAAGCGAGTCGAACGCCCACCCGCGCCGCTGCCGGTCGAGGCTCAGCGTCTGGAGATTCACGAAGTTCTGGATCGGCTTGAGATCGACGATCCGGTTGTCGTCGGCGGAGAGCACCTTCAGCTTTGTGAGCAGCGAGATCGGCTCGAGCGACTGGATGGCGTTGTCGTCGAGCGAAAGATATTCAAGCCACCGCGGACCGAGGTCTGCATTGGCGTCGGCCAACAGCGACGAGGCCGCCGGCGCAAGCGGCGCGAGGTTCGTGATCTGGTTGTGGGAGAGGTCGAGCCAGCGGAGATTCGTGGCGTATTCAAGGCCCGACAAGTCCTTGATCTCTCGATTGCTCGCGTCGAGACCGGTGAGTACGGCGAGGTCGCTCGACATGATCGGCCGGGCGAGCAGCGGCTCGCTGTCGAATCGCATGGTCACCTTGATGCCGAGGGCGTCGGCGAGAGCGAGCCGCAGGCCCTTGTCTGCGAACACGATCTCGCGGTCGATGCGGCCGGCTTTCGTGGTGGCCGAGGACTCACTCGCCACCGGCTCGATGACCCTGACCCTCTCGTCGGCAGTCAGCACGTCGCGGAGTTCGATACCGCGGTTGGCATCCGTGGGGGTCGTTGTGAGCGCCGGGAAGACGTCGGCCACGAACGTGTCGGTGCCCGCACCGCCCACGATGCGGTCGATGTCGGGGCCGCCCACGATCAGGTCGTTGCCGTCGCCGCCGGTAATCCAGTCGCGGTCGTTGAGTTCGAAGATGTGCCGGATTTGGCCCGCCGCAGGCAGGTCGAAATCGAGCTTGAACGTGCGGGCCGTGGTGGCCACCCGCGGCGTGCCGTCGGCGGTCGCGGAGTAGACCCGGAGCAGATACTCCCCGGCGTCGAGCCGGCGGATGTCGGCGGCCGTGCGGGCCTGGGCAAGCAGGCCTCCCTTGGCGTCGAAGAGGTCGAAGAGGAAGCCGGTCTGCAGCTCGGCCTTGGGGGCGACGGTGAGCCGGGTGGTGCCGTTGTTGCCGGTGGGCACGCCGAACGCGGTCTTCGTCTCAGGCAGCGACTTGTCGATGTCGAGCCGTACCGGGCTCTGCGCGAAGCCGTCCGACCGCGTCGGCAGCGACAGTCGCAGCGCGAGCTTCGTGTGGCCGGCGGCGAGCGCGTCGCGGACGGCATCGCGGAGCATCGCGTTGATGCCGGTGTCGGTGAAGGCGGTAGCGCCGGAGCCGGAGGTCTTCGAGATCCTCGCAGCGGCGGGAAGCGTGACCGAGCGAGAAAAGGCTGCGGAGCCATCGGCGACTTCGATCGCGTCGTTGCCCTCGTCCGCCAGGACATCCACGCGGAGTTCCACGCCGAGGTTGTCGGCGACTCGACCCACGACGGGGGCCGCAGCGGGTGTGGCGGAGTTCCAAGCTGCGGCGTGCAACGCGGACGAGTGATTGAAGAGCACGGCACTGCCCGCGGCGGTGAGCCCCGTCGGAGCGGTAACGCCGGTCGGCAGAGAAACCGGAGTGACCGACGTGCCATCCGTCATCCAGAGGGTGGGCTCCGCCCCGGCTGCGGCCGCGTTGGCTGTGAAGAACAACCGCTGGGTCTGGCCCGCCCCGCCGAGGACCGTGAAATTTGCAGGGCTGGATCCGAGCGTCTCCCGCGACATGCGATCGGCTGGATTCTTGGGCAGCGAGTTGATCTCGAACGGCCTGGCCAGCAGCGTGCCGCCAGCCGCCAGCGGATCATCGAGCACGAAGAGCTCGACGCCCGAGGAGATGCCGGAGTTCTTGAGGGCGGCTGCGAAGGCGATCCTGCCACCGACGACCACGAAATCACCGGCTACGCCCTCGAGCGTACCCCGCTCCGACTTGATGAGCGTTTCCGTCTCAGGAGCCGCCTTGGAGAACCGGTAGAGGATCGTGCCGGCCCGAACGAAGAGCATGCCTTGATAGGCGAGCACATGGGACGGAGCGGCCGATGCCGTGGCTGTGCCGACGTATGTCCGCGAATCCACGCCGTTGGTGAACCAGATGTCCCCGCCCTCGGTGAAATACAGGCCGTCCGTGGTGGGCGTAAGGTTGCGAGCGACGATACCCGTCGTCTCCAGCGCATGACGCGCGTTCGTTGCAGACACAAAGTCATATGCCCAGACGTTGATGTCGGACACACCGGGCCGGCTGCCGCGGGCGAATAGCCTTGCCACGCCGTTGACGGCCGTGAGCCGGAGATTCGGCTGGTCGAGTGCAGCGGTGCGAGCGGTCGTCGTGACGAACTCGTTCTGAGTAAGCCGGTAAGGCAGCTTGACGGGAATGCCCGAGGGCGAATCGACTGTCCATATCTCCGCGGCTGATCCCGCCGATCGCGTGAACGCGATCCGTGTGGTAGCCGATGCTCCCGAGCCAGCCGTAAGGGCGACGATCTCGTCGAATTCACCCAGCCCGGCCGCGCCCCCCGTGGACAGTTGCACCGCCGTGCCAACCGCTGGATTCGCGTTTGCCGCCGTGCTGAAGGCCAGGCGGAAGGCCTGCCAGACAGTGGCTGTCGTGGCGGTCTTCGCCAGGAAGTAAAGCGACCCGTTATCCCAGACGAGGGAACGGGGGCTGAAGAAACCATTCGGAGCCACTGTTCCCGCCGTGATTGGCTGGGAGCCCACGACCGTGCCGTCGGTCCGCCAAAGCCGCTCACCCGCTGAGTCGCTGGCAGCCGTGTAGAGCACGTCGCCGGCGGCGACGCGATGGGCGAGGTTGAAGGACGTCGGGAAGGCCGTGTTCGCCGCGGTGTATTGCAACGACAGTTGGACGGAGTCCACGAGATCGTTGAGGCTCTGCCGATTGCGGAGTACCTGAGAGAGATCGAACTCGATCACGCCGACACTCCCGTTTGTGCCACCGACAGGCAGCGAGGAGACATCAGTGTCGGACTCGAGCGTAAACGCCGAGGAGCCGGAAAGCTTAAGGGATCGTGCCGCCTCCGGCCGCAGCGACACCGCGGCTTCGGGAGCGCCCTGGGCAATCGTGATTGTCTTGCCCGGCGTGCCATCGCCGAGGGTCGTGAAGCGATACCACTGCTCGCTGGTAACCATCGTTTCCGGAGCCGAAGCCGCTTCGGCCGGGATCAGCGTCGGTCCGTCAACGAGTTGCGCATTCGGAAGGCGGGACTCGCCGGCGGCCGCGTTGACCCAAGTTTCGGCTGTTGCGTCGGAACCGCGGTAGAGGCCGATCAGCCCGCGGGAGGCTGGATCGACCACCGCCATGGAGCCGGCGATGTCGGCGGCGGACCGCACGACGTTCCAGAGCCGGAACTCGCGAATCTCGCCTTCGAAAGACTGGTTGCCGTCGAAACCTCCGCCTGTGGAATCCTGCTCTTCCCCCAGGATGAGCACGCCGCCAGAGTTGATCGGCGCTGCCGCAATCGTGCCCGAATGCCAAGGCTTGCCGTCGATGTAGAAAGTCACCTCGCCGCTGGCACCCGAGCGTGTGACCGCGACGTGATGGGGGAGGCCGTCTTGAATGGCGGCGGGGCATCGCAGCCATACGTTATTGACATAAAAGGCCAGCG
>JBIIOL010000264.1:0-5428 GCA_044336965.1 Pirellulales bacterium
GCTTGAAACCGATCTTGGCCGCCGGGCTGCCCTCTTTGAGCCGGAAGTCACGGGCCGCCGCATCGACGAACAGCGGATCGGCAAACAGGCTCCCCTTGTCGCGGCCCATCCTCCGCCAGGAGTCCCAGGTGATCGTGCCCTTGTTGAGCGGGCCGGGCGTCTTGCCGTCGGTGCACCAATAGAGATTGTCGCGGAAGATGATCGAGTCGCCGGTGTCGCCCTTGCCCGGCTTGTCGACGAATGCCCAGCGGGAGTCGTTTCCGTCGAGGAGCGTGGCGGGCGGATCCCAAGTGACGATGTTGCGTTCGTAGATGAAGCAGAGGCGAGGCTCGTTGCGGGAGCGAAACACCTGCGCCTGGCGGCCGAAGGCGAAGATGTTGTTGCGGACACGGTTGGCGTAGCCGTAGTGCTGATGGAAGCCGGTGTCCCAGGTGTCGTGCACGAGATTGTTTTCGGCGAGCGAATCGCAGCTGCCCTCGTCGTAGTAGATGCCCCAGCCGCCGTAGCGGTGGCTATTGATGTGGTGGAAGTGGTTGCCACGAATGACGGTGCCTGGCGAGGTGCCCAGGCCATAGAAGCCGCCCATGTCGCTCAGATACGACCAGCCGAGGTGGTGGATGTGGTTGTTTTCCACGAGCGTTTCTCGCGAGAGGCTCTCGCCGTAGCCCCAGTTCCAGCCGGCGCTCACGCCGGTGTAGTAGAGATCGGCGATGTCGCAGTGGGTGACGCCGCAGTGCTGCGTGTGGGTGAAGGTGACACCGCAACTGCTGGGGTGTCGCCGGCCGCCGTGCTGGATGATGCAATCGTCCACGACCACATGGTGGCAGATGTCGGCTTCCTTGGGCCGCGCCATGTCGCCCACGACCACACCGCCGCCGCCGAGATCGTGAAGGTGGCAGTGGATCACGGCCGAGTCGGCACATCCGTTGTGAAAATAGATCGCATGACGCCCCACATGGGCCACGGTACAGCCCTCGAAGCGAATGCCTTTGCTGTCGGTCGCCTCGATGGCGGCTCCCACGCCCGGGGCAGCCTGGCCCTCGAAGAGGCCGTTGGCGGGATAGAGGTCGTTGTCAAACTCAAACCGCAGGCCGCGGAAGCGGAGGTCGCTCGCCCCCTTGATCGTGAGCAGTCGGTCGGCGACGGGCACGATCGCAACCACGGCATCGGCTCGCTCGCCCGGCAACGGACGGTAGAGCAGCTCTCCAGCGGCCCGGTCGAGAAACCATTCCCCTGAGGCGTCGAGGGCCGCACGATAATTTTCTAGCCAGAATCGCAGGGCCGGGTCGGCCCCTGGCACCAGCGGATACCGGCTCTGCCCTTTGATGCGAACAGAGCGGGCGGCGTCGTTGAAGTCGGCCACACGGGCCTGGGTCGTGCACCAATCGTGCGTGATCGTCACGAGCATGTCGGCCCGTTCGGCGGCCGGAATCGCCTTGAGCAGGGCGTACGAATCGGGAGGCAGTTGGAACGCCTTTTTGTCGGGCGCGGAGCCTAGATCGGGAAAGGCATCCCCCGGGGCGACCGTCATGATGTGAAGAAAGCCGCGGTTTGGATGACGGGCCCGCGTAGCGCGACGGCCGTTGATCCAGAGCTGCTCGAATGCCCGCTTGCCCGCCTTCACTTCAGGAATCGAGGCGACCCAGAGACCGTCCCGCTCCTTCCAGCCCGTGATGCGTTCACCCCCCGAAAAAACTGGCGAGGCTCCCGCGGCCGCCACCCACTCGGTCTTCGAATCTTCCGCGGTGAGCGAGAGTGGCTCTGTCAGGGCATAGGTGCCGTCGGCCACGACGATCCGGGCTGGCCTGGGAGCCGCGCGGGCAGCGTCGCGGGCGGCCTGCGGCGTCGTGATCGGCCCGGTGGGGGAAAGCAGGATGTCGGCGGCTGTCAGGTGACAAACCGGGAGCAAGATGAGAGCGATGAACATGATGGCTCCCATCGCGGCCCGGAGAACAGGGCTGAGGGAAGTCTGCTGGAGCGGCGTGGAACGGGCGGCGTTGGATGGCATTGGTGACGAGAAAGCTCGTGACAGGGGTTTGGATCAAGCGACTGCGTGTGACGGAGGCTTGCGAAGGGTGTCAAGTCTGCCACTCGATGGTGGAAAATGCTACTTTTCCGCAGCGTATGGAAGCAAGACGCCGCTCCTCGCCGGCAGTGGAGGGGACTCGCGTGGGTTTGCGATAGGCTTGGGGGAAGTTGGACGATACCGGCAGCCAAGGGACGACATTCATCATGCAGACGACCACGCCTGGGTTCACCCATTCGACCCGAACGGTTTTTCTTTCGTTGCTCACATGCTTCGTGCCCGCCTGCACGTTACTGCCGGCCGTGGCCTGTGCCGACGAGGGGATGTGGCTCTTCAGCCGCCCGCCGCTTGAGCGACTCGAGAAGGATCACGCCGCTGGCCTCAAGGGGAAGAAGCTCTCGCCCGAGTGGCTGACGCACCTGCAGCAGTCGTCGGTGCGGTTCAACTCGGGTGGCTCGGGGTCGTTTGTCTCACCCGACGGCCTCGTGCTCACCAACCACCATGTCGGGGCCGACAGCCTGCAGAAGCTGGGCACTGAGCAGCATAACTACTACCGCGATGGCTTCGCGGCGGCCACGCAGGCCGACGAGCTGAGGTGCCACGACCTCGAACTCAACGTGCTCGTCTCGATCGAAGACGTCACCGCGCGGGTGCAGGGGGCCGTCACACCTGGCATGCCTGCGGCCGACGCGTTTGCAGCCCGCCGGAAGGTGATGGCGGAGATCGAGAAGGAGTCGCTCGCCGCCACCGGCCTGCGGAGCGACGTGGTCACGCTCCATCAGGGCGGCCTCTACCATCTTTATCGAGCCAAAAAATACACCGACGTGCGGCTCGTCTTCGCACCGGAGCAGCAGATCGCGTTTTTCGGTGGAGATGCCGACAACTTCGAGTTTCCCCGCTACAACCTCGACGTCTGTTTCTTTCGGGCCTACGAGGACGGAAAGCCAGCGCGGGTGCCGCACCACCTCACCTGGAGCCGGCAGCCGGTCACCGCGGGGGATCTCGTGTTTGTGTCGGGCCACCCCGGCCACACCGACCGTGCCGACACCCTCCGCGAACTCCTCGCGATGCGGGACAGGCAGATTCCGTTTTCGCTCGCCACGCTCAACCGGCTGGAGGTGATGCTCGATGCCTATGCCGACGAGGGGCCGGAGGAGAGGCGGCAGGCGATGGGCGATCTCTTCGGCGTGCAGAACAGCCGCAAGGCGCGGGAGGGAATTCTCGCGGGACTGCTCGATCCGCAGTTCATCGCGCGGAAGCGGGCGTCGGAAGAAAAACTCCGTGAACTTGTCGCGAAGCGTGCCGCCGCAGCAGGGGCGTCGCGGCCGTCGCCGTTTGACCGGATCGAGCACGTTGAGAAAGAAATCGCGGACGTCGCCCTTCGGCACAACCTGCTCGAGGGGGCGGTCGGTTTCAACAGCCAGTATTTTGGCAACGCCCGCACGCTCCTGCGGGCCGCCGCCGAGGCAGCAAAGCCGAGCGGCGAGCGGCTCCGCGAATACCGCGACTCCAACCGCGAGTCGCTCGAACTTTCCCTGTTCTCCGACGAGCCGGTCTACGACGCCTTTGAGATCGTGAAGCTAGCCGATTCGCTCACGTTTCTGGCGACGTCGCTCGGGCCCGATGATCCGCTCGTGCAGAAGGTGCTCGCAGGAAAGTCGCCAAGGGAACGGGCGGCGGAACTGGTCCACGGCACGGGACTCGGCAAGCGGGGCGGGGCAGACGCGGCGCGGCCCGACACGCGGCGTGCTCTCTACGAGGGCGGGCAGGCGGCGGTCGCCACATCAACCGATCCGATGCTCGGCCTGGCACGCATGATCGACGAGGAGTCGCGGTCGCTCCGGAAAGTCGTCGAGGCGGCGGGTGAGGTCAAGCGGCAGGCGCATGCGGAGATCACGCAGGCCGTGTTTGCCAGTGAAGGGGAGAGCGTCTATCCCGACGCCACCTTCACGCTGCGGCTCGCTTACGGCACGGTCAAGGGATATGAAGACGCCGGAAAACAGGTGCCGGCGATCACGACCTACGCCGGCCTCTTCGAGCGGGCCCGGTCGAAGGGAGACTCGCCGCCCTTCGACCTGCCGCCACGATGGGAAAAGCTGCGGCCACAGTTGGAACGCGACGAGGCCTTTCTCAAGACGCCGTTCAACTTCGTCTCCACGGCCGACATCATTGGCGGCAACTCGGGCAGCCCTGTCGTCAACACGGCGGGCGAACTCGTCGGCCTGATCTTCGATGGCAACATCCAGTCGCTCGTGCTCGACATCGCTTACGACGACACGCAGGCCCGGGCCGTGTCGGTGGACGCTGCGGGCATCCTCGCGGCGTTGCGCACCGTGTATGCCGCTGACACGCTCGTCGCGGAACTGCTTGGCGGCAGAGCGGCCGGTTCCGCCGCGAAGGATGATGCCTGGCGGCCGCTCTTCGACGGCAAGGCACTCGGTCAATGGAAGCCGACCGGTTTCGGCGGCGAGGGCGAGGTCGTGGTGGAAGACGGTGCGATCAAGATCGGGATGGGCGCCGACTTGAGCGGCATCACCTGGAGCGGCGACGCGCCGCGGCAGGGCTACGAGATTTCGCTCGATGCCCAGCGGGCCGACGGCAACGATTTCTTTTGTGGCCTGACATTTCCCGTGGGTGAGGATCCGTGCAGCTTCATCGTGGGCGGCTGGGGAGGCGGCGTGGTGGGACTCTCGAGCATCGATGGCGAGGATGCGGCGCACAACGCCACGACATCGTTCAAGGAGTTCAAGACCGGCCGGTGGTATGCGATCCGCGTGCGGGTGAGCCCGGAGCGAATCGTCTGCTTCATTGACGACGCCCAGGTGGTCGATCAGCCACTGAAGGATCGGAAGCTGTCGATCCGTGATGAGGTGAGCTCCTCGAAGCCGTTGGGCATCGCCACCTACGCCACGACGGCCCTCGTGAAAAACATCCGCTGGCGGCCGCTGCCTGCCACAGGAACACAGCCATGAGTGACGAGCCGCGGGATGCTGGTGCCGACAAGCTGCGGCAGCGGATCGCCGAGGAGGCGGCCCGCATGGTGGCCAAGGGCAGCGACTCGACCCGGTCGCGGTTTCGCGCCGCCCGCCGGGTGGCCCGTGGCTGGGTGCCCGAGGAACAGCTGCCCAGCCACGACGAGATCCGTCGCGAGGTGACGCGTGGTAACGATCCCGCCGGCGGCCTCGCGCATCTGGCAGGCGACCGCTTCGACCGAATCGCTGAACTCGTGCGAGTGCTCGAGAACGTCAAGCAGGATCCGATCAAGCATCCGGAGGGGGACGTGCTCGAACACACGCTGCAGGTCTTCGACCGGGTGCATGAGGAACGGCCGTTCGACGAGGAACTGCTGACGGCGGCCCTGGTGCACGACGTGGGGCGGGCGATCGACCGTGCTCAGCCCGT
>JBIIOL010000265.1:0-5424 GCA_044336965.1 Pirellulales bacterium
TCGGGCTGCTGTCGTGCGCTGCTCCGGGGCGAGGGTCTTACGAACGCCCAGCCACGTGAAGGCGAGCCTGACGGCGGCCATCGTGGTGCGGAGTCTCTGGGCGGCGTTGGGGGTGGTCTGGGTGATGGGACTGTTGTTGGGTTGGGATGTAGACCGGCTCGCTGTGTGCTGGCCGGTGTCGTGGGATGTGGTGATTGCTGTGGACATAGGTACGTGGAATCTCCTTGAAGATTGGATGGAAGGCCCGACCGCCACGACTGCTGACAGACCGGTGGCGGCCCGGCTTGAAAAAGGCCCTGGCTGGTGACGGTTTTCGAGCGCTGGGAAGCCAGATCAGCCGTCGAGGCGACCATGGAGCCGTCTGTCACCGTGAGCCGGAATCAGGGGGCGAAAATCCCGGACGAATGGCGGGCTTCTATCGGGCTGAGGGGGATGCCGAGAGGGGCGCCCCAGATATAGCTAGAAGAGAAGAGAGGAGAAGAGAATAAAGATAGATAGAAGAGAATGTACCGGTTCAGCATTGGTGTCGATGTAGGTCGGCATACGTGCTGAACTGGGGTCGGCAGAAATGTCGATGTTGGTGCCCGGCTGCTGGTCCTCAGGGTTGCTGCCGCGAGCGGGGTAAGAGGGCATCGGAGGGTAGGTCAATTCACTCCCGGCTCCCGCCCTCGGCCGCCAAGACTGCTGACAGACTGGTGGCGGCTGCGGGCTTGGATGGGGAGCGGGGTGTGGCTTATTCCCATGCAATCCCGAATCGCGAGCGAGGGAATAGCGTCTGGTAAAGAGCTGCGTTCCGTTTTCAAACTTGAGTTTCCAGGGAAGATGGGACGATAATAGGGGTTAACAGAGGCAACGCCCGTGCGATCGCTGATCGGCATCATCACAACTATCGCCACGGTGATTCACTTCACCTTCGGCTGCTGCCTGCACCCGTGCCACGGTGGAGGGCGGGGTGAGTGCGTGTCGCAGGCAATTCACGCTGCGTCATGCGACGAATGCTGCCATGACGATCATGACCGTCATGAGCATGACGAGGCAGCAGACGAGGCGGACGGCGTGTCGTGCGACGTTGCTGACTCGAGCCTTGTGGCGGTGCTCGTGTCCGACAGTTGTCATCCGTGCCAAGGCTGTCATTGTGCGGCGACTTCATCCGAAGTGGTGACCTATCTGAAGTGGTCTCCGCTGGCATCCGGCGTCGTGGCTGCCATCGAGAGCGAGGCGATCACGCTGTTCGCCGTCGCGGGTGGCAAGCACCCGCCGGATCCGCATCTCCATCTATGCCCAAGCGGGCAGGCTCTCTTCGAGCGTTTGCTGATCTGACGCTCCGCGCGTGGCCGGATAAGGTCGCGCGATCTCTCTGCTTCGCCCACCGCGAACCCTCGTCGGGTCGCAGGCCGCCGGCCGGATGCTGGCGTCTCATTGGGCTTGAGGGTCTCCAGCCAGCCCAGGCGCGTCCATGACAGCAACCACCACAGCCCAGCCGCTTGTTCGACTCCTCTCCCTGATTCCGCTGGTACTCGTCACCCTCGGGGGAATCGGGGCTGCCACCTATTGGCAATGGCCCCAGCCGGTGCGTGATCGTGTGATCCACCTGCTCGGCGGCATTCCCACTGGCGACGCAGCAGTTGACACTGCGGCGGAGAACGGAGGGCACGCCGATGGCCACGATCACGACGGTCATGCCCATGGAGACGAGCACGCCCATGAGGGCCACACCGAAGAAAACGCGCTGGAGCTGAGCGAGCAGGCACGCCGTAGCATCGGCCTGCGGGAGGGCGACATCGCCCTGGCGACCTTCCACCGCACGATCAGCGTACCCGGCATCGTGGTGGAGCGCCGCGGTCGGTCCAGGCTCACGATCATCGCTCCGATGACCGGATCGGTGACGAAGATTTATGTGACGGAGGGCGAGGCTGTCGCGCCGGACCAGCCGCTCTTCGAGATGCGACTGACACACGAGGAACTGGTGCAGTCCCAGGCCGACCTTCTCAAGACGGCCGAGGAGGTGGACGTTGTCCGTCGGGAAATCGCCCGCCTCGAAGGCATCGGTCCGGAGGGGATCGTCGCCGTCAAAACCATCCTCGAGCGGAAGTATGAACTCCAGAAGCTGGAGGCGGTCCGCACGGCGCAGCGGCAGTCGCTGCTTCTTCACGGGCTTTCCGAACCGCAGGTTGAGGAGATCCAGGCGAAGCGGACGCTGCTCGGCACGCTCGTCGTGCGTGCACCCGCCACATCCGGGCCGACTCCCGGCGCGAACGGCGAGATCACGCTGCTCGTGCAGGAGCTCGCTGTCGAGCGTGGCCAGCACGTGATGGCCGGCGACACGCTTGCCATCCTTGCAGACCACGAAACATTGCTCGTGGAGGGGGAGGCGTTTGAGCAGGACATCCCGCAGATCACGCAGGCCACCGCCGAAAATCATCCGGTGGTCGCGATCCTGGAATCCAAGAGCGGACCGCAGCAGAGGGTCGAGGGACTGCAGATCGCCTATGTGGCCAATCGCATCGACACCGATTCTCGCACGCTCCATTTCTACGTTCGACTCCCGAACGAGATTGTCCGTGACACGCGGGGCGAAGGCGATTCCCGGTTTGTCGAATGGCGGTACAAGCCCGGCCAGCGGATGCAGCTTCGCGTGCCGGTGGAGGAGTGGGCCGACCGGATCGTGCTGCCCATCGAGGCCGTGGCGCAGGACGGCGTCGAGAACTACGTGTTTCGCGTGAATGGCGATCACTTCGACCGGCAGACCGTTCATGTCGAGCATCGAGATCCGCAATGGGTCGTGGTCGCGAATGACGGGACCCTTTTTCCGGGCGACCGCATCGCCCTCTCGGCCGCCCAGCAGCTCCAGCTTGCGCTCAAGAACAAATCGGGCGGAGCGATCGATCCGCATGCCGGCCACAACCACTAATGCTGTCCGTCTCCCACCGCTCCTGACGATCCAGACGCCGCAGGCGATCCATGCTCAACGCCATCATCAAAAACGCCCTTCGCTTTCGCCTGCTGACGATCGTTCTGGCGATCGCCCTGCTGGTCTATGGCAGCTACACGCTCTCCCGACTGCCGATCGACGTCTTTCCCGACCTGAACCGGCCGCGGGTGACGATCATGACCGAGGCGCCGGGCCTGGCCCCCGAGGAGGTCGAGACGCTGATCACGTTTCCCCTGGAGTCGGTGCTCAACGGCGCCACGAGCGTACAGGCCGTGCGGAGTTCTTCCGGGGTCGGTCTGTCTGTGATCTACGTCGAGTTTGGCTGGGGAACCGACATCTATGTGGACCGCCAGATCGTGGCGGAGAAGATCGCACTCGCCCTCGATCGCATGCCCAAGGGAGTGCGGCCCCAACTCGGCCCGATCTCGTCGATCATGGGGCAGATCATGCACGTGGGGATGTACAGCGAAACCGGCGTCACGTCGCCGATCGAGGTCCGCACGCTGGCCGACTGGGTGGTGCGACAGCGGCTGCTGACGATCCCCGGCGTCGCACAGGTCGTCACGATGGGGGGCGGGCGGAAGCAGTTTCAGGTGCTCGTCGATCCGTCGCTTTTGTTGAGATATGGCATCAGCCTCGCGGAGGTCGAGGCAGCAGTACAGGCGAGCAACTCCAATGCCACGGGCGGCTACCTGAACCAGGGGGGCAACGAACTGCTCGTGCGATCGCTCGGTCGCATCCAGTCGGTGAACGATCTGACGAGTGTGGTCATCAAGGCGATCGGCGACAGGCCGGTGGTGCTCGGGCAGGTGGCCCGCGTGGTCGAGGCGGCGCAGGTCAAGCGAGGCGACGCAGCTGTCAATGGTCTCCCGGCCGTCATGCTCGTCATCGCCAAGCAGCCCGGCGCTGACACCCGGCGGCTGACGGACGACGTCACCAGCGCGCTCGCGGAGCTGCGTCCGTCGCTCCCGGATGATATTCGGATCAATCCTGAGCTGTATCAGCAGAAGACCTTCATCGACCTGAGCATCCGCAACGTCATCGAGGCGCTCCGTGATGGCGGCGTGCTCGTGGTCATCGTGTTGTTTCTTTTCCTGCTGAACTTCCGCACGACCTTCATCACGCTCACCGCCATCCCGCTTTCCATCGTGATCACGGGCCTCGTCTTCAGGTGGCTGGGGATGTCGATCAACACGATGACCCTTGGGGGCCTGGCGGTGGCGATCGGCGAGCTCGTGGATGATGCGATCGTGGACGTCGAAAACATCTTCCGGCGACTGCGTGAAAACAAGCAGCTGCCGCAGCCGAAGTCGCCGCTGCGGGTGGTCTACGAGGCGAGCAGCGAGGTGCGAAACTCCATCGTGTTCAGCACGATTCTCGTGGTGTTGGTGTTCGTGCCGCTCTTCGCTTTGGAGGGGATGGAGGGAAAACTCTTCACGCCGCTTGGAATCGCCTACATCGTCTCCATTCTGGCGTCGCTGGTCGTGTCGTTGACCGTAACCCCGGTGCTGTCCTACTGGTTGCTGCCCCATGCGAAGTTCATGGACCACGATCGGGATGGGCTCCTGCTGAGAGTCCTCAAGGCCCTCGCGGGCTGGGCCATCCGGCTGAGCGTGCGATACCCGGCTCCGATCCTGATCGCAGTGGCGGCGGCGGTGGCCGTGAGCATGGGCGTCGTGACCCAGCTCGGCCGCGATTTTCTGCCGCCGTTCAACGAGGGATGCGTGCAGGTGAATGTTCTCCTGCCTCCCGGCACCTCGCTGGAGACGTCGAATGCCATCGCCGGCATGGTGGACGAGCGGATTAAGGGCGTGAAGGGCGTGCTCAACTTCGGCCGCCGCACGGGCCGCGCGGAGCTCGACGAGCACGCCGAGGGGGTGAATGCCTCCGAAATCATCATCAGTTTCGACCCGCACTCCGGCCGCGGCCGGGAAGAGGTGCTCGAGGAACTCCGCGAAGAACTCACGCAGGTGCCCGGCGTGGTCGTGTCGGTCGAGCAGCCGCTGTCCCACCTCATCAGCCATATGCTCTCCGGCGTGAAGGCCCAGGTGGGCATCAAGCTCTACGGCGACGACCTCGACGTGCTCCGTCGCACGGCCGAACAGATGAAGGGGGCCATCGCAGGCGTGCCCGGCGTCAAGGACCTGATGGTCGAGCAGCAGGTGGAGATTCCTCAGCTCCAGATCAAGCTCAAGCGGGACAAGCTCATGCAGTACGGCCTGACCGCCGACGAGGTCAATGAGTTCATCGAGACCGCGATGAATGGGAAAACGGTGTCGGAGATCGTGCAAGGGGAGCGGAAGTTCGATCTGGTCGTACGGCTCGATGATCCGTATCGCGTGGACGTGGATGCCTTGCGCCGGCTCTCCATCAATCTGAAGGCCGGGGGCCGGGTGCCGCTCGAGACGGTGGCCGACGTCGTGCAAGGCAGCGGCCCCAATACGATCAACCGGGAGAACGTCCGCCGGCGAATCATCATTCAATGCAACACG
>JBIIOL010000266.1:0-5413 GCA_044336965.1 Pirellulales bacterium
GCCGCATTTTGCCGCGCAGCGAACGGTGGGACGGGAGACGCCAATGGTCAGGCGGGGCGACCGCAAGGCCCGCAAACAGCCCTCACGGATTCCTGCCCCCTCCTTTCGCGACCGGCACTTTTCCACCAGTTGGAGGCGGGAGGCAACCGATGACATTGTCTGCTCTGGGGGGAGAGGATGTTCGGCTGCCGTCGCAGCCCCGCCGGAACGCCCTCTCCAAGACTGCCACGTATCGACCCCCGAACGATCGGTGACCATATGCTCTACAGCCAGTCGATGGACATCGGGTTTGCCCACTATCCCAAGACGGCCGGCCATTCCCTCACGCGTTGGTTTCGGGACATCTTTCCCGACGCGAGACTGGTGGACCCACACCCGCTCTACGAGGTCAATCACCTCCCCGTCAGGGATTCGCTGGAGCGGTTGGGGCTTGTGCCGCGAAGGGATCGATCCTCCGGGGGACGTCACCGGTTCACGCGGGCTTGGAAAAAAATGGTCGGCCGGCTTGGCTGGGCCTTACCAGCAGGCCCTGATGCATCGACCGCTGCCTGCAACCCGTGCACGACGCGGGTCATCGGTGTCGTTCGCGAGCCTTTCGAGATGTTGGTGTCGCTGTTTGAGTACTGGCGATCCTACGACTTCAGGGAGGAACCCTCGCAGCCACTGATTCAGTGCGCCCGCAGACAAACCTTTGGCGAGTTTCTCACGATGGCCGTCGTCGACGGCCAAGTCCAGAACTACCACGACTTTTTCGACATGGATGGACCGGCGTCGGCCAACACGCGGTTGCTCGACTTCAATGCCCTCGAACCGGCGCTGTTGCAGGTCTGTCGCGAATTCGGCCTCATTGTGCCAGAGACGAGGCTCGGTCTTCTCAATGTCGGTCCGAGCCGCCAGCGTGACCTGCACCGCTATCAAACGGAGGCAGGAACACTGATGTCGGAGGTGCGTTCGCACTTCCGGTGGTATTACGAGGAAGGCATCCACGTGATGGTCACGGGTTGCGGGCCGGTCGCGGCGGCGGACCATCGACGTCGAACCCGCCGGAAGGCTTCGACGTCGCTCAGCGGCCTCGGCCGAAAGTCCCGCATCGATGGCGGTCGTGACGGCTCCCGCTGGGGCATGCTTGCGATCGCCGGCGGAAGTGCCTGGCCGGCTGCGAAGGAACCCTGACCACGCACGGCAGGGCAGGCAACGAAAAACGGGCGGTGCCGTTGCGGCACCGCCCGTCTATTGGTCGTGCGGCATGCTGCCGCAGAGTGAGGCTCGGCGGAGTTGAGCGGAGCTCAGCTCACCATGGCCTTCAGGTTCTTGAGCGCACGCACGCGAACCTTCACGCTGGCCGGCTTCGCGGGCCGATCCTGCAGTTCGCCGGTGAAGGGGTTCTTGACGCCCTTCTGCGCCGGGCGGGCCGGCACCTTGCGGCGCTCGATCTTCACCAGGCCGGGGATCGAAAAGACCCCGATGCCCTGACCCTTGAGAGCCTTTTGAATTTCGTCCGTGAGCGCCTCCATGACCGCGACCACGTCCTTCTTCTGCAGACCGGTCGTCTCGGAGATGCTCCGCATGATCTCGGTCTTCGTCAACGGCTTGCTTCCCGACTTCTTCGCCATCACCATTACCTCCAAAAAAGCCAAAAATTGTGTGCGGTAGTTCCCCACCGCGAACCGGAGCCCGGCACCAAGTGCCGAAAGCGAGGCCGATTAGAGACTCTGGGAATGAAAATGCAACCCAAAAATATGGGTTCCGGCGGGTGAAATCGGCATTTTATGCAGGTTTACCCTGCACGAGCAGGCTTTTTTGGCTGTTTTTGCCCTGCCGAAACCCGGTATGCCAGCCGAACTCGTGGCCTGTGATACGATGCTTCTGACGACCGTGGGTGGCCCGTATCGCGGGCGGGAGCGGCGTCTCCAGCCGCCGGACGGCGGTGCTCAACGGTGACACTGAATCGTGAATCGTCTCCCTGCTGGGGCCCGCCTGATGCTCCCGAACAAGCGACGCGGGGTGTTGTCGGTCATCGCCCAACCATGGGCTGCTGTTCTGCTCGGTGCCGGTCTGTTGGCGGCGTGCCTGGCGATCGGATCCTGGCCTGTGGGCAGGGCGGATGACGCGACTGACACCGGAGAGGACGAGGCGGTCGGCGATGGTGCAGAAGGCGACGCATCGGAAACGGACGAGGGAGTGGGCGAGGGGGGCATTGGGTTCCCCAGCGACCGGCTCCGCGAACGGCAGTTGGATCGCGGCCGTCGACTGGTCGCCGACGAGCGGTGGAGCGATGCCGCCACCTTGTTCGACGAAATTCTCGCCGCCGACAAGGACAGCTTCTTTCGCGTGGATCGACAACAGCGGACGTGGCAGAGCATCAAGTCGGAGACGAATCGGCTGATCGGCGGACTCGACAAGCCTGGCCGTGACGCCTACGAGCTGCAGTTTCGCGCTCGGGCGGATCGGATGCTCGCGCAGGCCATTGCCGCCAACGACACCGTAGGGATCGTGGCCGTAGCCCGTCGCTGGTTTCATACCCCAGCCGGCTACCGTGCCACGCTGTTGGCCGCGATCGAGGCGCTCGAGGCAAATCAGCCCTTGGCGGCGACCGCCTGGCTCGATCGCTTGGCATCGGCCGACGGGGCCGCCCCCTTTGAGCCCACGCTCTCCATCATGCGTGCGATCGCGTGGCTGCGCGCAGGGGATCGTGCAGCAGCGGCGGCGATCGTCGAGCAGGCCCGGGCGAGCGGCAGGAACGTGGTGCGTATCGCCGGCAAGGATGTGACCGTGTCGTTTCCGGCCGGCGGTGGCCTTGCCTGGCTGACAGCGCTCGTCGGTGAGCCGAAGAGCATGTCCGGCAGCCATGCCGGCGACTGGGCGATGCACCGCGGGGATCCCGCCCGCAACGGTGTGACGTCCGCGTCGTGTCCGCTGTTGGCGCCGCGATATCGCGTGCCGTTGGCCCGCCATCCGGAGGAATCTCGACTGCTCGATGCCCAACGGCGGCTCCACTCCGATCAGGAGATTGCCGTGGTGCCTGCCGGGGCGCCACTGGCGGTGAACGGCATGATCCTGGTTCACAGCACGATGGGGCTGTTGGCGGTCGACTTTGAGACCGGGAAGCGGGTCTGGCTGCAGACCGGGCCTGGCGCCGCGGCCCCGCAGGCCGCCGTGGCCGACGCCGACGCGGCCGACGCGGGTGGCGCTTTCATGAGCGTGTTCGAGGACGCCACCAGTGGTCTCATGGCAAGCGATGGTCGGCTGGTGTTCGTGGTCGAAAGCCATCCCGATGCCGTCACGCCGCCACAGGCCGGGGGTATGAATTTTCGCCCGGCGATGCAGGGTGGCGGCCTGCACGGAAGCGGCGGCTGGAAGGGGGGCAACACGCTGTCGGCTTATGACGTCGCCGACCGTGGGGCCTTGCGATGGCGGCTTCCTGCGCGCGGCGATGACGGCGGAACTCCCGTGGCCACGACTGCTTGGTATCTCGGCGCTCCGTTGCCCGTGGGAGATCAGGTGCTCGTGCTCGTCGAGGAAAAGGGGGAGGTCCGGCTCGACGTGCTCGATGCCGGCACCGGTCGGTTGGAGTGGTCGCAGCCGTTCGCCGAGGTCGACGAGGACCGGGCGATCGACAATCGTGACAGCCATGCCCGGCGGCTCGCCGGACTGTCGCCCTCGCTGTCCGAAGGGGTACTCGTCTGCCCGACAGGCGCCGGTGCCGTGGTCGCCGTCGATCTCGCCACCCGCACGCTGCTCTGGGCGCACGCCTATCCGCAGCCGCGACAGGCAGGCGCGGTCGTGCTTCCCAACGGCATTCGCGTGCCGCGGAATGGGAACATGCCGGGGCAGGGCTTTGGCGGCGACGGCGGTCGGGAGCAACGCGTCGGTCGCTGGATCGATTCCACGCCGATCCTGTCCGGGGGCCGCGTCCTGCTGACCCCCGGTGAGTCGCAGGAACTGCACTGTGTCGACCTGCGGCGGGGCACCACGATCTGGCGGCTCCCACGCAAGGATCGGCTCTATGTCGCCGGGGTCGTGGATGGCCGGGCCATCGTGGTCGGCCGGCGGGGCGTGGAGGCCCTCGACATGGCGACCGGTCGCCCGCTCTGGCAACGGCCGCTGGGTGCCGATCATGGCAGCCCGAGCGGTCGGGGCATTCTCACGGCCAGTAGGCTCTTCCTGCCGCTCGATACGCCGGAAGTGCTGGAAATGGATCTGGCCGATGGCCGCATCGTCAGCCGTTCGGCCGCGCGAGGCAATGCGGTGCCAGGCAACCTGCTGGCCTATCGCGGCGAGGTGATCTCGCAGGGGGGCGACTCGCTCGACGTGTTCCATCAGTCGGCGGCCCTCGACTCGCGGATCGAGACCGCGCTTAAGGCCGATGCCCGTGACCCATGGGCGCTGCTGTGGCGAGGCCAGTTGGATCTTGATCAGGGGCGAATCCTGAGCGGCATCGCGGCGGTGCGGGAGGCCCATGCCCTGCAGCCGACCCGGGTGCCCGCAAGTGTTGTGGCCAGCGCGCTGCTGTTTGCGCTGCAACGCGACTTCGCCCAGGCGGCCCCCTTGTGGCGAGAGGCCGTGGCCTTGAGTGGGTCTCCCGCAACGGCGATCGTGGTCCTGCGAGCCACCGTGGATGGATTTCTCCGCACCGGCGACCTACCTCAGGCCTGGGAATCCTTGCAGCAGCTGCTGGCACAGGCCGACGTCGCCGCCACCGGGCCGACCCTCGAGAATGGGCAGATGATCGAGCCCCAGGCTGGCGCGGACGGACTTGTCGTCGACGGCATCAACCCCCACCTTGCCACTGCGCCGGCGCGGTGGATCCAGGGGCGGCTCGCCGAACTGTTCGTGAAGGCGGAGCCGCCGCTGCGGGCCGAACTCGATGCTTTTGCCGCACGGGAGTCTGCCGCGGCGCTGGTCGCAGCAGGGCCGGCGGCCGATCGGTTGCCGCGTCTGCGGCGGTTCATCGAACGATTTGGCAGGCACGAACTCGCCACCAAGGCGCGCCGGCATCTGGCCGAGACGCTGGCCGAGGCGGTCGAGGCCGGCACGTCGGGCGACGAAGGTCGGGGAATGGTGATCGAGCGAGACTTCGTGCTTCTGGAACTCGCCCGTGTCGGTGAGGCCGCCGATCGTGACTACGCCGCCGCGAGGCTCGCCGACATCCGGAGCCGGTTCGCTGATTCGCCCCGGCTGCAGAACGGCGGTGGAGACGCCGATTCCTGGCCGATTGGGAGGATCGTCCAGCGGCGGGGCGGGGCCGTCAGGAGCAGCGGTCTGGAGCAGCGGCAGGCGGATGAATTGCGGTTCGTGCGGTCCAGGCTCATGAACATCCCGGTGACGGGCAACGCCGATTCCTTCCTGCCCGGCCTTGAACTGGCATTCGATCAGCATCAGCAGTCGGGCATCATCGCCACCGACGGATATG
>JBIIOL010000621.1:0-5374 GCA_044336965.1 Pirellulales bacterium
AAACCATTATTTGAAAACAAGCTATTTATTAAATTTTCTGGATACGCAACCGCAAAGAAAATAGATAGATTAAATTCTTTTCCTGGAGTTGAAATAATAGAATTAAGCTCAAATAGTGTTTTGTTAAATGGGGCTTTTTGGAGCGGATCAGAAAAGATAATATTAACCGAAAATGTTTTCAATTATGCAAGCTGAAAAAATACAAATTGACGTTTTCGGAATAGAACCAGGAAACAAAATTCAATATAAAATTAAAGAGTCAAAAGTTCTATTTAATGAAGAAATAAAAGAAGAACAACCATGTATTGAAATAATAAATGAAGAGGGCGAAAAATTTGTTTTTGGAACATTTGGCAATATTTCAGTAATTACCGGACAAGCAAAAAGCCGAAAATCATTTTTTGTGAATGCTATTGCAAGCGCTTTTTGTAACCCGGATCGAATTGTTTTAGATAGAATCCAGGCAACCCGATCAAATGAAAAGCAAAATGTACTTTATTTCGACACCGAACAAGCGCGTTTTCATGTTAAAAAATTATTGAATAGAATTATTGAAATGACAGGAAAAACCCCCGATTATTTAGATCATTTAGAGGTATTTTCTTTGCGTAAATATGCACCAAAAGAACGTTTTGAAATAATCCAAAAAACAATAGAACAAACCGAAAATTTAGGACTTGTAATAATCGACGGAATAAGAGACTTAATAACTAATATAAATGATCCAGAACAATCTACTCAAATAACGAGCGAATTAATGAAATGGAGCGAAGAAAAAGAATGTCATATATTAAATGTAATTCACGAAAACAAAAGCAATGAACAAGCGCGCGGGCATATAGGTACGGAATTAATCAATAAAGCGGAAACCGTTATTTCAATCCGCAAAGAACAAGACAATTCAATTAGATCTGAAGTAATACCAACTTTTACCAGGTCGAAATCCTTTGAAAATTTTGCATTTAAAATTTCTGAATATGGGATACCTATTTTAGATAAAACTTTTGAACCAGAAAACAAAGGACGAAAACCAAAATTAAAAATGAATACATTGAATTCAATTCAATTAGATAGTATTTTAAATATTGCTTTTAAGCTAAATAAAGAATTAAGTTTTAATGATCTTTTGGAGCGTTTAAAATTTGCCACAATCGAATATATGAACACCTCAATAGGGCAAAATGTAGCAAAAGAATTTATTACTTTTTTAAAGGGCAAATCTTTAATTATCAAAGTTGATCCAGAAAATCAAAAAAGTAAATATAAAAGATCATGAGAAGAAAAGAATTCATTTATCATTTAGGCAAAATGACACCTAAAGAAGTTCTTGAATTTTATTTTGAAGCGCATTTAATAGATCAAAAAGAGAATAGATCTGAGGAGCTCAATAATTCAATAGACGTTTTAATTAGAAATTTAGAAATAGCATTGAATAACGTTTTAAAACAAAATGAAAATAGAATTGATTTAGAAAATAATGGAGGTTTTGTAATATAGTCATTTGTGTTTCCTTCATTTAGCCCGGTTTTTTAGCCGGGTTTTTTTTTAATGTTTGGTTTGGTTTAATAATGCTTTTTTAAACCTAATAATTTTAAACCTAAAAACCCTCGAAAACATATTTGGTTTAAAAAGGGGCATATATATATATATATGCACCCATTTATTAAACTAAATAATTTATGTTTTCGGAAATGTCAAACTAAACTAAACAAGGGCGAAGAACAAACATTTTAAAAAGGGTATTTTCTTTGCGTGCGGAAAACCGAAATAGATTAATGCGGAAAACCGAACAAGAAAACATAATACAATAAATGAAACGTATGAAAAGAAAGGCACACCATGAAAAGAACGCACCCGCCCCGAACACTTGCGCGCGCATTAATTCACTTACTTTTTCCGGTGAAACCTATTATGGATCTCACACAATACCAGAAAACAAATTTTTGACAATTAGACTAACAGAAAACGAATTCAATAATTTGACGCATTTAGCGGATCGATACAACACCAATAAAAGCGCATTAATTCGAGAATTGATTAAAAATTTAATACCAGGATAAATGATTGAAAAAATTAAAATAGGATACGACCAACAAAGGGAGCGACAATTTAACGAGCGCGCACAATTTAAAAAGAACGCATTTTTAGACGTTTTAAGCTATTTAAAGGGTTTTAATAGTATAGAATTACCACAAAGTGAATTTAAGTTCTTTAAAACTAAATTTTGCGAAGCAATCGAAAACAAATATTTAGAACAATATCCAGGAATAAACAAAGAAACATTTTTCAGTTTATTGGGAATTGATCTAAATAAATTAACGGAACTTGAAGAAAATTTTAATCGATATTCTTTAGAAATAGACGATTACGGAAACCCTTTAATTTATCCGGACTTTTCAATTTATACTGAAAACGAAAATGAAAATATTACATTTTCAGCTTTACAAAATTTATTAAATTCTTTAAAAGTATTAAAAGAGCTTAATAGAATGATCTTAATTGGGGAGCTTAATAATAGTTTGTTTGGAGCTTTTGAAATTAACCTGGAAACAAAAACAATACAACCAAAACCGGAATATATTAAAAACGTCAATTATCATAAAAGAGCGGGAAACCCGCGCTTAAAACTTTAAATAAATTAGAAATGAAATTCACAGATTTAGAACCGCAAACAAAAGTTCAATTAATAAAATTGAGAATGCAAAACAGCGCAAAGAATAAACTTTTAAAAAAGAAAGTTGCTGAAAAAAAACCGCAATCAAAATTTGAAGAAACGCTAAAAAAGGTAAATGAGACTTTAAAAGAATTGAAAAGAAAATATAAATGAGTAGAAAAATTTATTTGCATTTTATAAATAATGAATTGAATAATTCAAATGAAATTAAAGAAGTTCAATTTTTCCCTTTTAAATTTCAAAGGGGCAACATTGAAAAAATATCTTTTAATCAATATGAAGAAATGAATTCAAAAGAAAAAGGATCATTTAGATATTACGCAAAAAAGCAAAATATAGAAATCGATTTTTTGAGTTGTCGATAATTCGTTAAAAAGATTCAAACATAAAAACGTTCAAAATAAATTTTAAATAATAGTTTTGAATTCATAAATAACGTTTAATTTTATTCAAAGATTTAATTTGAACTATGAAAAGAGCATTTATTTATTCGAGGGTATCAAAACAAAACCAGGATTTTGAACGTCAAAATTTTGAATTAAAAGAATATGCAAAAAGAAATTCTATTGAAATAATAGAAATATTTTCTGAAAAAATAAGTGGTCGAAATGAAGAACGGCCAGAAATGGAACGCTTAATAAAAACCGCAAAGAACAAACAAATTGATTTAATTTTAGTTTGGGAATTTTCTCGATTAGGTCGGAAAGCAATAGACGTACAAAACAAAATCAATTCTTTACACCGGCTGAATATTTCAGTTTACATTCATAAATTGAATTTTACAACCGATCACACCGGCAAAGATCCTTTTAACGTTTTCATGTTTCAGATTATGTCTGGAATTGCTGAAATGGAGCTTACAAATATTCGCGATAGATTACAAAGCGGGCGCGCTCACTACATTAGAAATGGGGGTAAATTAGGACGTTCAAAAGAAAGTACAAAGAGAATTGAAGAAACTAAAAATTACAATGATATTGTAAAGTATCTCAAAAAAGGACACACCAAAAAAGACACCGCTCAATTATGCAATGTTTCTCTTAATACGGTCTTAAAAATTAAAAAGCATTTAACACCATGTATTTAAAGATTCAAAAGACTTTTAAAGATCATTGCAAAGAAAAAAACTTTGAAGAAATAATTTCTTTTTTAGAAAATCAAAATCAAATTGTTTGGAGTTGGGGCGCGCATAATTACATTAATATTGAAAATAAGGTATTAAGGTTTTCAGTTAATGGAAATCATCATCAAGGCTATGTTTTTATATTTCTTCATGTTAACGAATTATTTGAAATATATCTAACTGAAAACACCGGAAAAATTAAAGAAATAGTAGAGAATGTTTCTTTTGAAAATCTTGTAAAAATTCTCGATAAAAAAATTGAATATATAGAAGAATATGACTAAATAAAAAAAGCCCAGCGAAAACTATTCAACCGGGCAAATTTTGTGATTCTGCATTACAAAAATATGTTTTTTTTGAATAGTTGCAAACGGGCAAAGAATAAACCCAAAAAAAGCAACAAATGAAAGAACTAAAATTTTCTTTCTTTTATTCTGACAAAGGAATAAAGGAAACGACACCAACAAAAGAAATAGATCTTAAAGAGCTATTTAAAATTTATCAAAGTGAAACCCTTTTCAATTTAACGAAAGCCGTTAGAAATTCAACAGGGGAAACCCAACGAATTTTAAAAAATAAATTACCTTTTATTACACCCTACGGTACATTTAACCAGCGCAAAAACGATCGAATAGAACACTACAATAAAAATTTAATTGCGCTTGATTTTGATTATTTAGAAGCCCACGAAATAGAAGAAATAAAGACTATTTCAAAGCAATCTAAAAACATTGTTCTTTGCGGTTTAAGCCCACGTGGTAAAGGTTTAAAAATACTCGCTTTAATAAGTCATGATTTTGAAATTGAAAACCATTCAACAAACATTAAAAAGAATGTTTCAAAGATTTTAGAAATATTGAATTTAGATAAATATAAATGCGATTACTCGCAATTTACATTATCTCAAGCCTTTTTTCTTAGTCATGATCCAGGCATAATTTTAAACTTAAATGCAATAGCTACAAATGAAATTCTCAAAAATTCAAAACCATTAAAAAAGGAAATTACATTTAATTCTAAAATTCAAAATAGAAATCGAATTGAAAATATTTTGACCGGCTTATTTAATAGAAATATTGACGAGCTTTTAAATGCAAGCCCTGGAAATAGACATCAAAAAATATTATTAAATATTAAGGCATTTGGGTTTATTAGAGCATATTGGCAAGAAATCGAAAATGAATATTTCACACGATTAGAAAATGTTATTGAAACCATTTATGAAGATCGAAATGAAAAGCAAAGCGCATTAAAAACTTTACATGATATTCGAGATAAAGCAACCCCGCAAAGTTCAGATAAAATTGAAGAAATTATTTCTGAAAATTTAGAAATTCAAAGAGTAAATAAAGCATTTATAACCGGCAAAGAATATACCGGATTAAAGGACCAAATAGAAATAAAATTTGGTTTTGTGTTTTGGTATTTTGATAAATATTTAATTGCAAAAAAACCATTATTTGAAAACAAGCTATTTATTAAATTTTCTGGATACGCAACCGCAAAGAAAATAGATAGATTAAATTCTTTTCCTGGAGTTGAAATAATAGAATTAAGCTCAAATAGTGTTTTGTTAA
>JBIIOL010000267.1:0-5368 GCA_044336965.1 Pirellulales bacterium
GGCCGTCGGCTCGCCAAGGACTTTCTCGTCAGCGTCGTCGACCTCAATTTCGGCTGCCCCGTGAGGCAGGTGACGGAGAAGGCCCACAGCGGGTCGTGGCTGCTGCGGGATCCCGACCGCGTCGGCACGATCGTGCGGCGTGTGGTCGAGGCGTGCGACGGCGTGCCCGTCACGGCGAAGATCCGCCTGGGCTGCGCCGACACCTGCCGCACCGCCGTCGAAGTGGCGCAGCGGATCGAGGAGGCTGGTGCTTCGTGCCTCACGGTGCATGGCCGCGTGGCATCACAGTTCTTCACCGGCAGGGCCGACTGGCAGGCAATTGCGGATGTGAAGCGGAGCGTGTCGCGGATGCCGGTCGTGGGCAACGGCGACATCGATTCCGCGGAGACGGCGGTCGCACGCCTCCGCGAGAGCGGCGTCGATGGCGTGATGATCGCCCGGGAGGCGCTCGCGAGACCGTGGATCTTCGCCCAGGTGGCGGCGCTCCTGCGGGGTGAGCCGATGCCGCCCGACCCCACGCTCGATGAACAGCGGGAACTGGTGCTCCACCACTACGACCTTGTCTGCCGGCGGTTCGGCGTCGAGCGAGGCACGCTGTTGATGCGGAAATTCGCCTGTGCGTATGCGCAGGGCCTGCCTGGTGCCCGTGACTTCCGCGGCAAGGTGTCGCGGGTGACCACCCGGGAGGAATTCCTCGACGCCATGAAGACGAGCTTTCCAAGGCAGCCTGCCGCCTGAAGTCCGGAGTCCCCCGGCTCCCGCCGGGGGCTTGTATGGGAGCGTGCATACAAGCCCGGAACGTGAGCGAGGGGATTGAGGGAAGGTTCTTGCAGGTCCATACAACGGGCGATTATTCGCAAGACAACTTGTTAAAAATCAGCAGGCCCATAGAATAGAAACATGAACCGTCATCCCGCCCCCACCGAGCACCGTGCCTCCGACGCAGCCGTGATTGAACTGCTGCGTGTGGAAACAACCATCGGAAGTGGTCTGGGAATTGGTGAACTTGCGAAGCGACTGGGCGTCACGGCGACCGCTGTCCGCCAGCGGCTTGATCGGCTGATGCGGGCCGGTCTTGTCGGCCGCACCACGGTTTCCGGAGGTGCTTCCACTGGCGTTGAGCCTGCCGCCAACCGGATGCGGGGCCGGCCTTCGCATGTATACAGCCTGACCGAAAAGGGCCGTCGAACCGGCGGCGACAATTTTCGCGACCTCGCCATCGTGCTCTGGCGGGAAATCCGCGGTGTTCGCGAACCGGCCGTTCGCCAGGGCCTGATCTCGCGGATCGGCGTTGCCATGGCCGGCATGTACCGCGATCAGGTCTCCGGGACCACGCCACGGCAGCGGCTGGAAAGCACGGCCAAAATCCTTCAGGACCGCCGTATTTCCTGCGGCGTGGACTCCTCCCCCGCAGACGCGGCCGGTGGCCTCCCGGTGCTCACCAGCTACGCCTGTCCCTACCCGGATCTGGCAGAGCAGGACCGCGGCATCTGTGCCGCTGAACGAGTGATGCTCCAGGACCTGGTTGGTTCGACCGTGCACCTGTCGGAATGCCGGTTGGATGGTGCCTCCTGTTGTCGGTTCACTTTGGCGGCCGAGAACCGGGCTCCGGCAACGGCGGCCGAGAACCGGGCTCCGGCAACGACTGAAAGAGTCCTGTCGGCGACCGCTGCCACTTGCATCAAACCCGGCTGAAGCATCGAATGCCGAAGGCTTTCAACCACCCACCCCACCATACGCATCCCCTGCACGCGGAGCTTCCATGACACAGCCACTGGTCAACCCGACCCCCTGGATCGAGGGCCGATTCGAGGAAAATATGGTCCTCACGACGGTCGAGCAGGCCATCAACTGGGCACGTCAGTCGAGCATCTGGCCGATGACGTTCGGCCTCGCCTGCTGCGCCATCGAGATGATGGCCGCCGGCGCCAGCCGGTATGACCTCGACCGCTTCGGGGCCGGGGCCTTCCGGGCCACGCCCCGCCAGGCTGATCTCATGATCGTGGCCGGCACCGTCACCTATAAAATGGCCAGCCGTGTCCGTCGTCTCTACAACCTCATGCCCGACCCGAAATACGTGATCGCCATGGGTGCCTGCACCACCGGTGGTGGCCCCTACTTCAAATGGGGCTACCACGTCGTGAAGGGCGTCGATCTCGTTGTGCCTGTCGATGTCTACGTGCCAGGTTGCCCGCCCCGACCGGAGAGCCTGCTGGAAGGACTCATGCGGATCCAGGACAAGATCCAGGGCCAGCGGATCGCCAAGCGTGCCGGAAGCGTGGGCAAGGTCGACGACGAACTGCCGGTCCCGCACCACTCCGGCTACGTGGTGTCACCCGTGGCCGACGGCAACCTCGTGTTCGACCACCAGAAGGTCCAGTCCTGAACGGTAGCCAGCGGGCCGAGTGGCCTCGCCATCAACGGATCAATCACATCACCGACTCTGCCGCAGTCAACAGCCCTTGGAACATTCGATGAGCTCGCATTCGCAGGAAAAACTCGTCATCACAGGGCTACATGCCGCCGTGGACGGCCAGGAAATTCTCAAGGGCGTGGATCTCGAGATCGGCCGCGGGGAGATCCACGCGTTGATGGGGCCCAATGGCTCCGGCAAGAGCACGCTCGGCTACTGCATCATGGGGCATCCGTCCTATGAAGTGACCTCCGGTTCGATCGATCTGGTCGAGGCCGATGGCACGCGTCACGATCTGCTTGCGATGGAGCCCGACCAGCGGGCCCGCGCGGGTGTCTTTCTGGCCTTCCAACGGCCGATGTCGATCCCCGGCGTGCGACTGGCCGACTTCCTCCGTCATGCGGTGACGAATGTCCGCAATCCCGATCGCAAGGAAGGCCAGGAGCTGATGCCGATGCGGGATTTCCGCACCGAACTCAAGGCGAAGATGGCCGACCTCTCGATCGATACCGAATTCGCCCGACGGTACGTCAACGATGGCTTCTCCGGCGGTGAGATGAAGCGGGCCGAGATCCTCCAGCTCGCCATGCTCCGCCCCAAGTTCGCGATCCTCGACGAGACCGACAGCGGCCTCGACGCCGACGCCGTCCGGCTCGCCAGCCAGAGCATCGCTCGCATCGGTGGTGCCGAGATGGGCATCCTTATCATCACGCACCACGAACAGCTGCTCGAGCACAACATTCCGCTCCGCACGCACGTGATGCTCGGTGGCCGGATCGTCGAATCGGGAGGCCCCGAACTGGCTGCCGAACTGCACAAGAGGGGCTACGAGCGAATCCGTGCAGCCTACCCTGAGGCCGCGGCCGCGGAGCGGTCGATGCAGGATGCCCTCGGCAGCGAAACCGCTCACCCCGTCACCGCCTGATACCACCGTCCGACACCAGCAGGAACACACCATGGCCACCGGACTCAACCATACCTCCGTCGAATCAAGCACGATTGCAGTCGGCACGGGCGACGCCATCGGCGAGATCAACAAGTACGACTTTCGCACCGACTCGCCGGCCGTCTTCAAGGCCCGCCGCGGCATCGATGCGGGCATCGTCTCGCAGATCTCGGAGATGAAGCGTGAACCGGCCTGGATGCGTGACTTCCGGCTCAAGTCGCTGGAGATCTTCAACTCCAAGCCGATGCCCCACTGGGGCGGCGACATCGGCGTCGACTTTCAGGACATCTTCTATTACCTGAAGCCCGCCGAGCAGCAGGGCAAGACCTGGGAGGAGGTGCCCGATGCCATCAAGAAGACGTTCGATCGGCTCGGCATCCCCGAAGCCGAGCGGAAGTTTCTCTCGGGAGTGAAGGCGCAGTTCGAGAGCGAGGTGGTCTACGGCTCGCTTCAGGAAGACCTCTCGAAGCAGGGCGTGATCTTCACCGACACCGACACGGCCGTCCGCGAGCATCCCGACCTGCTTCGCGAGTATTTCGGCCGGATCATCCCGCCCACCGACAACAAGTTCGCGGCCCTCAATTCGGCCGTCTGGTCAGGGGGTTCGTTCATCTACGTGCCGAAGGGCGTGAAGATCGAGTTCCCGCTGCAGGCCTACTTCCGGATCAACGCCGAGAGCATGGGGCAATTCGAGCGAACGCTGATCATCGTCGACGAGGGCGCCCAGGTGCACTACGTCGAGGGCTGCACCGCGCCGATGTATTCCACCGAGAGCCTCCACTCGGCGGTGGTCGAGATCGTCGTGAAGAAGCATGGCCGCTGCCGCTACACCACGATCCAGAATTGGGCCAACAACATCTACAACCTCGTCACCAAGCGGGCCATGGCCTACGAGGGGGCGATGATGGAGTGGATCGACGGCAACCTTGGCAGCCATCTGACGATGAAATACCCGGCCGTCTACATGATGGAGCCCGGGGCCCGCGGCGAGATTCTCTCGATCGCGTTCGCCTCGGCGGGCCAGCATCAGGACGCCGGTGCGAAACTCGTGCACGCCGCCCCCAACACGTCGGGCCGGATCGTCTCCAAGAGCATCTCCAAGAACGGCGGCCGGGCCAGCTACCGCGGATTGGTCCGTGTGGAGCCGGGTGCCCGCAAGAGCCGGTCGAGCGTGGTCTGCGATGCCCTCATCCTCGATGACAAGAGCCGCAGCGACACCTACCCTTACATCGAGATCGAGGAGCAGGATGTTTCCATCGGTCACGAGGCGAGCGTCTCGAAGATCGGTGAGGAACAGCTCTTCTATCTCACCAGCCGAGGACTCACCGAGGCCGAGGCGAGCACGATGATCGTGGGTGGCTTCATCGAGCCGCTCGTGAAGGAACTGCCGATGGAGTATGCGGTGGAGATGAACCGGCTCATCGAACTGCAGATGGAAGGCTCGGTGGGGTGATCCGCATCCGATGACCTCCACACCCATGACCACTTCCGCAGCCCCCGCCCTCCCCGCCACCTTCGACCGTGCAGGCTTCGATCGGCTGCTCGCCGAACAGCATTCGAGCCAGCCGTCCCCCGCCTGGGCGAACGACCGCCGTCGCGCGGCCTTCGATCGACTCGAATCGCTCGCCCTGCCCGACCGTCGCGATGAAAACTGGATGCGGACCGATATCCGCCTTTTCAAGCCGAAGGCCTGGGGCCCGCGTCGCCGTCCCGGTCCCGAAGCCCCGGTTCCCACGGGCCTGCTTGCCGAGTTCCTGGCGGGTGATGCCTCCGGCAGCGAGACGTTTTTCGAAGAGACGCCGCGGACGACGAGCAGCAGAACGCAACTCGCAGGTCGACTGCTGTCGCTCGACGGCCATGTGCTCCACGAAGAACTCGATCCGTCCCTCGCCGCCCGGGGCGTGCTGTTTGGCTCGGCCGATCGGCTGCTCGCCTCGCATGGCGACCTGTTCGAGCGGCACTGGTTTTCCGTGATCGATTCGACCTGCGACTGGTTCGCGGCGTTGCAC
>JBIIOL010000268.1:0-5362 GCA_044336965.1 Pirellulales bacterium
CAAGTGCCGCCGCCTTGTCGCGGTCGATGTCAAGAAACAGCCAGGGAGTGGCGGCCGAAAAATTCGTGAACAACCCGCGAAGCCGCACGTCGTCGCCACCACTCTGCACGACGGCATCGGCGGCCTGCTGAAGCTGTGCGAGCCCGTAGTCGCCGCGGTCCTCCACCACCATCTTGAAGCCGGACACGGTTCCCAGACCGTCCACGGGCGGCGGGCCGAACACTTCAACCCGCCCCTCGTCGCTGGCCTCCTCCCACTCGGCCCGCAGTCGTCGGGCTATTGCGTCAGCCGACAACTCCGCCCCGCGGCGTCGGTCAAACCCGTTGAGGAGCACATACATCGAGCCCCAGTTGGGGCCGCTCGCCCCCAACACGACAGATTGCCCAGCGATGGAGAGAACATGGGCCACGCCAGATTCCTCGAGCGCCCGCTTCTCGAGCCTCGCCATCGCCCGGCCTGTCCGCTGCACGCTCGCCCCATCGGGCAACGTCACGTTGACCAGCAGGTAACCCTTGTCCTGCGCCGGAATGAACCCCACCGGCACGACCGTAAACACCTGCCATGTGAGGAACAATAGTCCTGCATAGACCAGCAGGATCGGCACGGAGATCAGGAGCGATCCCTGCACCAGCGCGGCGTAGCCGCGGGTCAGCAATCCGAAGGCGACGTTGAAACCGCGAAAAAACCAGCCTGCCACGAACCCGAGGGCCTTGTCGACGATGTCGCGACCGGCGCCGTGGGGCTTGAGGAGGATCGCCGCGAGCGCCGGGCTGAGAGTCAGCGAGTTCACGGCCGAGAGCAGCGTGGAGACGGCGATCGTCAGGGCGAACTGCCGAAAGAACTGGCCGACGATGCCCGAGATGAATCCGCACGGCACGAACACGGCGCACAGCACGAGCGCCACGCCAACCACCGGGCCGGTGACCTCCTCCATCGCCCGATACGAAGCCTCCCGGGGCGAGAGCCCCTTTTCGATCCAGCGCTCGACGTTTTCCACCACCACGATCGCGTCGTCGACGACGATCCCGATCGCGAGCACCAGGCCGAAGAGGGACAGATTGTTGAGGCTGAAGCCCAGCGCCGCCATGAAGGCGAAGGTGCCCACGATCGCCACCGGCACAGCGATCAGCGGAATCAGGGTGGCCCGCCAGTTCTGCAGGAACACGAGCACCACGAGCGCGACGAGGATGATCGCATCGCGGAGCGTCTTGAGCACCTCCGCCTTCGATTCCTCGATGAACGGCGTCGTGTCGTAGACGATCTCCGCCTTGAGCCCCCGCGGAAACCGTTCCCCGAGCGAGGCGAGCGTTGCCCGCACGCCCTCCGCCGTGCGGATCGCGTTGGACCCGGGCAACTGGTAGATGTTCATCCCCACGCTGGGCTCGCCGTCGAGCCGGCAGACCTGATCGTACTGCTGGGCCCCCAGTTCGACGCGGGCCACGTCGCGAAGCCGCACGATCACCGCGGCCAATCCGCCGCCGGGCGCCTCCATCTCCTTCACCACGACGTTGTCGAATTCCTCGACGGTTACGAGGCGGCCAACCGCCGCCAGTGGAATCTGGAATGCCTGTTGGTCGGGGGCCGGCTGCTGGCCGACGCTCCCTGCCGCCACCTGGAAGTTCTGCCGCTCGAGCGCCTGCTTGATGTCGTCGGGAACGAGATTGACCGCCGCCATTTTCTCGGGATCGAGCCAAACCCGCATGGAGTAGTCGCGCTGCCCCAGGAAATCGACGTCGCCCACTCCCTCGACCCGCAACAGTTCATCCCGGATCTGGATCGTGGCGTAGTTCGAGAGAAACGTCTCGTCGAAGAGCGGCCGGCCCGACACGTCCTTCTCGGACGTGAAGTTGACGATCATCATCGCCGCCGGTGATTTCTTCAGCACCGCGACGCCCTCCCGCTGCACGACCTCCGGCAGGATCGGCATCGCCAGCGTCACGCGGACCTGCGTCAGCACCTGGGCCATGTTCAGGTCGGTGCCGGGCGCGAAGGTCACGACCAGCCGATACCGGCCGTCATTGGTGCACTGGGAACTCATGGACAGCGCGTTTTCGACGCCGCTCACCTGCTGTTCGATCGGGGCGGCGATCGTATCGCGGACGAGTTCGGCATTGGCGCCGGGGTAGATCGTGGAGACCTCGACCGTGGGGGGCGCGATCTCCGGATACTGCGTGGTGGGCAGCGTGAGGTAGGCCACGCCCCCGCAGAGCACGAGCACGATCGATATCACAGAGGCGAAAATCGGCCTCGCGATGAAAAAGCGTGCGATTGTTCCTGCCTCCTGCACCCAAGCCGTCGCAGCATCAATGGCTGCGAGACCGCTCCGAGCGACGGTTTTGATGATGCCGTCTTCGGCCCGGAATGTCGAGAGTGAACCGGCTCGGTCGATGCCCCCAACAGGCTCACGTTCGCTCACTACGCCAGCCGAAGCGTGCCGAGAGCCCCTGCAATACGGCAAAGAAGACAGGCGTGAGGAAGATGCCGAAAAGCGTGACTCCGATCATACCGGCGAAGACCGTGACCCCAAGCGACCAGCGGAGTTCCTTGCCCGCCCCCTGTGCCACCACCAGCGGCACCACGCCGAGGATGAAGGCCAGCGACGTCATCAGGATCGGCCGCAGTCGCAGCCGGCAGGCGGTGAGCGTGGCGGTGCGAATGTCCTGACCATGACTCACGAGCTCCCTCGCGAACTCGACGATCAAAATCGCGTTCTTGCTGGCCAGTCCCACGAGCACCACCAGCCCCACCTGTGCGAGGATGTCGATCGGCAGCTTGGCGATCGCCAAGCCGACGATGGCGCCAAGAATGCACAGCGGAACGACCAGGATCACGGCCAACGGCTGCGACCAGCTCTCATAGAGCGCCGCCAGCACGAGAAACACCAGCGCCATGCCCAGCACGAAGAGCACGCCCGCGGTGTTGCCCGCCAGAATCTGCAGCTGGAAGATTTCCGACCACTCGTACGAAAAGCTGTCGGGCAGCTCCTTTGCGGCAGCACCCGCGACCCTGTCGATCAGCACGTTGCCGCTCTCGAAGGGGTTGGGAATGCCCGTGACCGGAGCGGCGGGAAACAGGTTGTACCGCATCATCACGGCAGGCCCGATGTCATTCCTGGCGGTCATCACCGTCGCCAGTGGGACCATCTCACCTGCGGCATTGGCCACCTTCAGGTTGAGCAGGTCCTCGACGCCGCTACGAAAGCCCGCATCAGCCATGATCTTCACCTGCCAGTACCGCCCAAACAGATTGAAGTTGTTGATGTACAACGACCCCACGTACATCTGCAGTGCCTCGAACACGGCCTTGACCGGCATGCCGAGTGCCCGAATCTTGGCGCGATCGATGTCGAGAAACAACTGCGGCGAGTCGGCGCGATAGTCGCCGACAACGTAGGGGAGCTTCCAGTCCCGCATCCCGGCGACGAATTGCTCGACCGTTTCCTGCAGCAGCCGCGGCCCGCGATTGGCCCGGTCCTGAATGTAGAACCGGAATCCTCCGGCCGTGCCCAGCCCCTTCACCGGGGCAGCGGGATAGACTCCCACCCGGGCATCCGGGATCTCCGCCAGACATCGCTCCCGCATGGTGCGGATGATGACCTGATCAGATGTCTCGCGGGTGCGTCGCTCATCGAAGGGATCCAGCACGAGAAACGTCGAGCCGACATGGGGCATGCTGGCGCCGTAGATCACGGAAAACCCGGTGATCGACAGCGTGGTCGCAACGCCGGGAATCGTCCGAGCCACCTCATCGATGCGTTTCATCACCTCATCGGTCCGCTGCACCGCCGCGCCGTCGGGGAGCTGCGCCGAGACGATGACATATCCCTGATCCTGCAAGGGCACGAAGCCCACTGGGTAGCGGCTCACGGCCTGCCACGTGAGCAGGAGCAGCCCTCCGTAGGCCGCCATCACCCAGACGCTCCGGCGGAGCAAGGCGGCCACGACGCCACAATAGCCCCCCACGACCGCCTCGAAGGCACGGTTGAACCACCTGAAGAACCAGCCGCACGACCGTTCCAGCAGCCACTCCAACCCATCCGGCGAAGAACCTCTCGGCCGCAGCATGATCGCCGCCAGCGCCGGGCTGAGTGTCAGCGAATTGACCGCGGAGAGAATCGTGGACACCGCGATCGTGAGGGCGAACTGTTTGAAGAACAGCCCAGTCACGCCGGAAATGAAAGCGCAGGGAATGAAGACGGCCGAGAGCACGAGCGCCACTCCGATCACAGGGCCGGTCACCTCCTCCATCGCCCTGATCGCGGCCTCCCGCGGCGCGAGCCCCTGTGCGATCCAGCGTTCCACGTTTTCCACCACCACGATGGCGTCGTCGACGACGATGCCGATCGCGAGCACGAGCCCGAAGAGCGAAAGCGTGTTGAGGCTGAAGCCCATCGCGGCCATGGCGGCGAACGTGCCGACGATCGCCACGGGCACGGCAACCAGCGGAATCAGCGTCGCCCGCCAACTCTGCAGAAACACGAGCACGACCACCGCCACGATCAGGATCGCGTCACGGAGCGTCTTGATCACCTCGAAAATCGAATCGGTGATGAAGGGGGTCGTGTCATACTGGATTTCGTAGATCAGGCCCGCGGGAAACCGCGAGGACAGCTCCTTCACCTTCGCATGAACGGCCCGCGAGCAGTCGAGCGCGTTGGTCCCGGGGAGCTGGAAGACGGCGATCCCCACCGACGGCTTGCCGCCGAATCGGCAGACCTGGTCGTACGAGGCGGCACCGACCTCGACCCGAGCGATGTCATGGAGACGCACGAACGCCGTGCCGGGCAGGGAACTGTCGGCCTTGACAATGATCTCGCCGAACTGCTCCGGCGACTCGAGTCTGCCGAGCGCAGAAACGACCACCTGTGTCTCCTCGCCGCCAGCCTCGGCCCCCTGCCCGCTCACGCCGCAGACGATCTGCATATTCTGGCTGGCGATCGCGGTGCGGACGTCCGCCGGAGTGAGCCCACGGACAGCCATCTGTTCGGGATCGAGCCACGCACGAAGGGAGTAATCACGCTGGCCGAAAAGCAGGATGTCTCCCACGCCGTAGCACCGCAGCAGTTCGTCACGCAGGCGGATCGTCGCGTAGTTGCTCATGAAGACGTCGTCGTAACGGCCGTCGGGAGAGAGCAGCTGCACCGTCAGCAGAATGTCCGGGGACCGCTTCTTGATCGTCACGCTCTGCTGCTGGACGACCGGCGGCAGGAGCGGCATCGCCAGCTGCACGCGGTTCTGGGTCTGTACCACCGCGAGATTGGCATCCGCGCCGACCTCGAAGGTGAGTGTGAGGACGTACGCACCGTCGTTGGTCGCCTGCGACTGCATGTAGAGCAGCTTGTCGACGCCGTTGACCTTCTGCT
>JBIIOL010000269.1:0-5316 GCA_044336965.1 Pirellulales bacterium
GAGGAGCAGATCTTCTACGCTCAGGCCCGCGGGCTCTCCGCCGACGAGGCGGCCCGACTCGTCGTGGCCGGGTTCTTTCAGCAGGTCTTCGATCGAATCACGATCCTCCCAGTCCGCGAGGCTCTGGCCCGGGCGATCGGCAGCCGTATTCGCCGTATCAGCTGAAGGAACAAACACGATGCCTGAGTTCATTCGCGTGGCCGACGTGTCGGAAGTCTCCGATCCGGGCAAGCTCCTGGTCGAAGTGGAGGGCGAGGTGGTTGCGCTCTTCCACGTCGAGGGTCGCTTCTATGCGATCGACGACGTCTGCACGCACGACGGCGGCCCGCTCGTCGACGGCGAACTCGTGGGCTACAAGATCGCCTGTCCGCGGCATGGGGCGAAGTTCGACATCCGCACTGGCGCCGCCCTTTCGATGCCGGCCGTGCGGCCGACCCGGGCCCACGCCGTGAAGGTGGACGCTGGCGGTGTCTGGGTGGCACTGGGTTCCGGCCCGGGGGCCACGCCCGGCCCCAACAACCAGGCGGCCGACTTCAGAAGCTACACGCCGACCAACACCGCCGCAGCCGCGGCCGAAGCCGCTCCTGCGTCGCCCGCGGCCGCCGGCTCTCCTGCGGCGGCGGCAGCGACGCCAGCGGCGGGTGCTGCGACGGAGACTGCAGACGGTGCTCCCAGTGAAGAGGCAGTCCGCGAATGGCTCAAGGAGGTGAAGGATCCTGAGCTGTTCGTCAACATCGTCGACCTGGGACTGATCTACGGCGTCACGCTCTCGCCGTCAGCCGACACCCCCGGCAAGCAGCACGTGTCGATCGACATGACGATGACAAGCCCTGCCTGCCCGGCCGGTCCACAGCTGATCGCCGACACGAAGCGGACCGTCGGCAGCCGCGAGTCGATCGCTGCGGTCGAGGTGCGGATCGTGATGGATCCCCCGTGGACGCCCGACCGCATGACCGATGCCGCCCGCGATCAGCTCGGCATATTCTGAAGCTTGCGCTCCGGGCTTGTATGTCCGCATACACGCCCCCGGCGCGAGCCGGGGGATCCGTGTTCACGGCAAGGCTCGGCATCGTGCCGACCTCGCCTTGGCCGACCTCCGTCGGCAACGCGTGCTGATCTCAGGCGCTCTTGTGTCGGGCGGCTTCGCGGATCGGCACCACCGGCTCCGTGCCCGCGACGTTTCGATCGTTGATCACGTAGGTGCTGCCGTTGTTCTCCGGCAGGTCGAACATGATGTCGAGCATCACGTCTTCCATGATCGACCGCAGCCCGCGGGCACCAGTCTCCTTTCGCATCGCCCGGCGGGCGATCGCCACGAGCGCCTCGTCGGTGAACTCGAGCTTGCAGTTCTCCACGCCGAACAGCTTCTGATACTGCTTCACCAGCGCGTTCTTCGGCTCGCGGAGCACCTTCACCAGCGCGGTCTCGTCGAGCGGCTGCAGCGAGGAGATCACCGGCAGACGGCCCACCAACTCGGGGATCAGGCCGAACTCGAGAATGTCGTCGGAGTCGACCTGCGGCAGCAGTTCCGACAGATCGGCGTCGCCACGGTAGCCGCTGGGCTGACCGAAGCCGATCGTCCGCTTGCCGAGCCGCCGGGCAATGATCTTGTCGATGCCGACGAACGTACCGCCGCAAATGAAGAGGATGTTCGACGTGTCGATCTGGATGTACTGCTGCTCGGGGTGCTTGCGGCCACCCTGGGGAGGCACGTTGGCCACGGTGCCCTCGAGCATCTTGAGGAGCGCCTGCTGTACACCCTCGCCGGAGACGTCGCGGGTGATCGAGACGTTTTGGCTGGTCTTGCCGATCTTGTCGATCTCGTCGATGTAGAGCACGCCCCGCTGGGCGGCCTCGATGTCGAAATCGGCGGCGTTGAGCAGCTTGAGGAGCAGGTTCTCCACGTCCTCGCCCACGTAGCCGGCCTCGGTGAGCGTGGTGGCGTCACCGATGGCGAACGGCACGTCGAGGATTTTGGCCAGCGTGCGGGCCAGCAACGTCTTGCCCGACCCGGTGGGGCCGAGCATCAGGATGTTGGACTTGTCGACTTCGACGTCCCCGCCCTCGCTGCCGAGGTTGAGACGCTTGTAGTGGCTGTGGACGGCGACCGCGAGCACCCGCTTGGCGTGCTGCTGGCCGATCACGTACTGGTCGAGATGGCTGACGATCTCGCGGGGCGAGGGGATGGTCGTGAAGAGCTGCTTGCTCGTGCCACGCCGCCGCTTCTCCTGATCCAGGATCGACTGACAGAGGTCGATGCACTCGCCGCAGATATAGACGTCGCCCGGTCCCTCGACCAACGGCCCCACGTCGCGGTAGCTCTTGCGACAGAACGAGCAGAAGGCGTTCTTCTTGGTCGTCCCACCGGCACCACGGCGTCCCAGCCCGCCGACGTCTTTCCCAGATGGCATGCTTCAGTTCCTCGAGAAATCGATCCCTACCTGTTCAGTCACAGGCTGCTGCCCCACTGCCCTACGAGACGCCCGCCCGCGGGTGGCGGTCGGACTCCTTCGTATCGAGCCGCACGTGCGGCTCGACGAGCGTAGATATTTTTCGGTATTCCTCTTCGCTCAGCACACCCTTGTCCCGGAGATTTTTGTAGCCGACAAGCGAGCTTTCCCAATCGCCATGATCGGCCCCAGGATCGAGCCACCACGATCTGACTGCAACGATCGCAGCGATCCCGACGGCCACGAGGAGCCCGAGCAGCACGGCACTGAACAGAAACGCTTGCACTGCACACAGCCCCGTTACGGAGGACGGTCGTCCGAAAGGAAGTGGCTTCGCGGACGCCCATGCGGCCGTTCCGGCGACCTGTATTATGGTCGCCCGGTCCGCACTGGGTCCAGAAAGATCCCCCCTACTTTTCGCAGGCTCCACAGGCTGTGGCAATGGCAAAGTCGGCAGACTCGAAACGGGCCGATTTTCTCGTCTATGACGAAAAAACGCGACTTTCCGCGCAGGACAGCCGATTTGATTCGACATGGCTTCCTGCTCCCGACCATCATCACCGTCAGGTTTCGTCCGCCTGCCACGCGGCATCGCCCCGTGGCGGAGCCTGTGGGTGGCCGTCTCGATCGCGTGGGCGGCCGGCACGGGGGGCCTGTCGCCGCTCCTCGCTGCGACGGACGGTCCGGCAGAACAGGCCAGGCTTCCGGAACTTGTGCGGACGAAAAACCGCATCTTTTCGATCCCCTTCCGACTGCCAGCCGCCCAAGACGCCGATGCCGCTCCTCAGCGGGTCGCCATGAGCGTCTCGAAGGACCTGGGCGGCTCGTGGGAGGCTGCGGGTGAGGTCGCTCCCTCAGCCGGCACGTTCACGTACCAGGCCGGGGCGGACGGCGAATACTGGTTCCGTCTGCGAGCCATCGACCGCAAGGGACGGGCCCGCGGCGGTGAGGGACCAGACATGCGGGTCTTGGTCGACGCAGCAGGCCCTCGGCTCGCTGCCAGAGTATGGAAGGGTGCTGACGGCGAGATTCTCTGCCGCTACGCCGCCATCGACGACTCGATCCGCATGGAGTCGCTCAAACTCGAATACCGCACGACCGACGCCCAGGGCTGGAAGACCATCGCTGCCCAGGGCGTGCTCTCCCGCGAATCACCCGCCCACCTCGTTGGCGAGGAGATTTGGTGGGCGGGCGAAAAGGTCGAAACGTTAACGGCGCGGATCACCGTGTCGGACTCCGCAGGCAACCAGACGGTGCGGCAGTTCACCATGGAACCCACCGATCCCAATGTCGACCAAACGGCGCTCGCCCGGGAACTCGGCGCTCCCAGCCTGCCGACACAGTCGGCGGAGGAGAACGTCGCGGCCCGGCCTGTCACCCAGGCCATTCCGACGGCCGACGCACCCCACGGTGCGAATGGGTGGAGGGCGGAAACTGCCGCCGCATGGTCAGCGGAGCAACCACGCCATCCCGCCACCCACGCCAGTCGCTCCGACGAACCGCAGAGCGTTCTGGTCAGCCGGACGGGAGGTCCTGCAGCAGTCTCGAACGATCCCCTGAGCGGCCGCAGCCAGTTGACTTCGACTGCCGTGGCGGCCCCCGCCCAAATGCCCGGTAGCCCACAGTCGCTGGAGTACCGCGGCAAGCCGCTTCAACTCTCACGGTCGCGTCGTTTCGCCTGGGATTACGAGGTGCCGGCTGAACGGCCCAACGCCACCCGCCTGCGAGTCGAGCTCTGGAGCACGCGAGACGGAGGACTCTCGTGGCAGAAGGCCGCCGTGGATGACGACGCTGTGAGTCCCATCAACGTGGTGCTGCCGGCCGCCGGACTCTACGGCTTCCGACTCGAGATCGTGCCCGACGCGCCCGACACCAGCACGGGCCCGCGGCCCGGCGATACGGCGGAGAGTTGGATCGGCATCGACGAGGATCCGCCCCACGTGGAACTGCTCGGCGCAGCCCGGGTTTCCGAAACCGACTCCAGCGGCATCGTGATCCGCTACACGTCGCGCGATCAGCTCCCCTCGCCGAAGACGGCACGCATCCTCTTTTCTCCCAACGCCGAGGGCCCGTGGGCCACGATCGCCACAGCAGTCGACAATCAGGGAGACTACCGCTGGCAGCCGGATCGCGCGACACCGGCACGGGTCTACCTCCGCATCGAAGTGACCGACGCAGCCGGCAATGTCGGCGCTGTCACGAGTCCTGAGCCCGTCACGGTGTCGACCTCGCGGGTCGTCGGCCGTCTTGGCGGCGTTCGCACGGTCCCGACCGGGCCGTAACAGCCCCCGCCGTCAGGTGCGCCCGGCGATCCGCTACACTGTCGGCTCCCCTGTGGAGAGCCGTGCCGTGTCCGACGTCGCCAGCGCCCTCGATATCCTCCAGCAGCCCGCCGACTGGTCGCTTGGCACGCCGTCGCTCGTGGCGCTCGTCGGCGACGAGCCGTTCCTCGCGGGCCACATGCTCGCCCTGCTCCGCGACCGGCTCTGCCCCGACGAGGCCGACCGGGCATGGGCATGGCGTGAGTTCTCCGGCGAAGCCGCTCCCGATCCCCGCGATGTCTTCGACGAGGCGGCCACGGTGCCGCTGTTCGCGGGCGCCACCCGCGCGGCTGTCGTGCGATCTGCCGACGCCTTCGTGACGGCTGCCCGCGACCCGCTCGAAAAAATCGCCGGTGCGTCCCGCAGCAATGGCCGCGGGATCGTGATCCTCGAGGTCAAGAGCCTCCCGTCGAACACCCGGCTGTCCAAGGCGGTGGCGAAGCACGGTCTCATCGTCGATGTCTCGATCCCAGCGAAGGCCAACCTGGCGGCCTGGGTGCGACAGTGGTCGCAATCGCGGCACGGCATCCAGCTGGCGGCCGCCA
>JBIIOL010000012.1:0-17260 GCA_044336965.1 Pirellulales bacterium
TGCGTCCCTCGTCGATGAGAAACACCGCCCCCTTGTCGCCGGGCTTGCTGCCCTCGATGGTGGTTACCTTCGCGGCGTCGTAGCCCTTCTCGTGGTAATACGACTCGATCCGACGGCGGGCCTCCTCGACCACGTAGGCATCCATCGAGTCGCCGACTTCGATCTCGGCCTTCTTCCGGATGGTGCGGGTCGGCACCCGCTGGTTGCCGACGTACTTGACGTACCTCAGCATCGGCCGCTCCACCACCTGGAAGATCACGACCACGCCCTCCTTCACGCGGACGTACTTCGGGTGAACGTCGACGAACTTGCGGCAGCGATGGAGCGAGCGAACGTCCTCTTCGATCGCCTGCGCATCGAAGATCTGGCCGGCACGGGTGACAAGTTTGGGAAGCTTCGAGACGTCGGTCGCATGGTTGCCCTCGATCCGCACCTCGACGATGCGGTTGGCTTCATCGACGGCGGTTGCTGCAGGAGCCGTCGCCGGCGGCAGAGGCGTGACGCTCCCGGGCACCTGAGGCTGTTGGCCATGCGCAGCGGACAACCACAGCCCTGCCAACCACAGCCCTGCCAACACCCGTGGCAGACGCCGCGGATACGTGGCGGAGCAAAACCGTCCGGAGCTCTCGGCAAGAGGGCCCGACCGACGGGACGCGAGCACGGCGGTGCGGGTGGTGCGCGAAGACATCAATGGTGCCGATGAGGGAAGGGGCGGCAGTGGGCCGGGGAGAAATACCGGAGCCCGGGACTGCGTCACAAGCCGAAAAGTGTCCGGGAATCACCGTCCCGTGCGACTCCGTTCCGTTTTCGCGTCTGACGGGGACATCACTGATCCCCCACGGTTCACCCGTCCTACCCAGATGCCGATGCTTGACTGTGACGGGCAAACTCCGGTATTTTTTCATGTTTCCGCCCTGTTTTCTTCGTTTTTCCCGCGAGTACGGCTCGCCGGGTGCATGGCATCCAAGACGTCGGCCCCTGCCCATGCCGCCCATGGTCATCGATCTGCGACGCACCGACGATGCCCGCGATGTCGTGCATCGCGCCGTTCAGGCCTTGGCCGAGGGCAGGGCGGTCGCCTTCCCTACGGAAACCGATTACGTGGTCGCCGCCAGTGCCCGGCACCCGGCGGCCGTCGAGCAGCTCCTCTGTCTGGCCGCTGAGCGGCCAGGTGAACCGCGGCTTTCACTGGCCCTCAAGAGTGCCGACGAGGCGCTCGATTGGGCCCCCCGCCTGAGTCCGCTGGGCCAGCGGCTGTCGCGGCGTTGCTGGCCCGGGCCGGTAACGATCATCGTGGACGACGATCATCAGGACAGCCTCGTGCATCGGCTGCCCCCCGAGGTGCGACAGTGGATCGTCGGGTCCGGTCGGCTGCGGCTGCGTGTGCCAGGACACCCCATGCTTGCAGACTGCATGCGGATGCTGGCGGGCCCCGTAGTCCTCGCGGAACCCGCGGGAGCGAACGCCCCTCCGCCGGTCACGGCAGCGGAGGCTGTGGCCCTGTGCGAGGCGGCCGGAGCCGCGGTGAGCCTCGTCCTCGACGATGGCCGCGTCAGGTACGCCCAGCCGTCATCGACGATCGCGGTCGACGCGTCGGGATTTCGCATGGTGCATCCGGGCATCGTCTCGGAGGAAACGCTGCGTCGGCTGTCCAGCCTGATGGTGCTCTTCGTCTGCACCGGCAACACCTGCCGCAGTCCAATGGCCGAGACACTCTTCCGGGAACTGGTCGCGGAACGGTTCGGCTGCCGGCCCGACGAGATCGAGCGGCAGGGCGTCGTGGTGGGCAGCGCCGGAATCGCGGCCTGGGGGGGTGGCAAGGCGAGCACCGGCGCCCTGGAGGCGATGCGGGAGCGGGGGGCCGACCTGTCGGGCCACGAGAGCCAGCCATTGACCGAAAATCTCGCCAGGCAGGCCGACGTGATCTGGACCATGACGGCATCCCACAGGGCGAACATCCTCGCCCAATTTCCCGAGGCAGGGGGTCGCGTGGCCATGCTTTCCCCCGACCGGCACGACGTCATCGACCCCATCGGGGGCACGCTGGCGACCTACCGAAAATGTGCGGAGCAAATCCGCAAGCATTTGGTCGCCAGACTGGATACACTCGAAGGCCAGCTTTTCGGCGGAACGTGAGCCGGGGGCGAGGTTGACCGTTGTGGGTTGACCGTCATGGTCTGAACTTCATGGGCTTGGACCGAGTTTGTCAGGGAGCATTTCATGCGGATTGCCATTGGCAGCGATCATCGGGGTGTGGCGTCGAAGCTACGGCTCATCGGCCTTCTCGAACGCATGGGCCATGAGTTGGTCGACTGTGGCTGTCATGGCGACGAGGCCGTCGATTATCCCGATGTCGCTGCAGACGTCTCCCGACGGGTGAGTCATGGCACGGTCGACCGTGGCATCCTGCTGTGCTGCACCGGAGTGGGCATGGCGATCGCCGCCAACAAACTGCCGGGCGTCCGCGCGGCGACCTGCCACGACGAGGTGACCGCTGAAATGAGCCGTCGCCACAACGACCTCAACGTGCTCTGTCTGTCGGCCGAGATGATCGGACCAGAGGTCCAGGACAAGCTGATCCGCACCTGGCTGGAGACGCCGTTCGAGGGCGGCCGCCATGCCCGTCGGGTCGCCAAGATCGCGGCCCTGGAATGCGGTGGCGACAAGACGGACACGAAGTCCTGACGCGGCGGACCCGCGGAAGTGGACGCCGATATCCGTGTTCACGCGACGGCTCGGCATCGTGCCGACCGTCGCTTGGCGGGCCTCCGCCCGCTGGGTCGTTGGGCGATCCCGCATCTGCATGGCACATGGGCAGGATGCCGTGTTTCGTGGAGATGCGGAAAGTGGTCGTGTCGTAGCGGTCGTGCCGTCCCCTGGCCTGAAAAACGGTTGAAAAACCGTCGAAAATTCGTTGAACCGGCAGGCGGCGTTGGTATCGTCGAATTTCGGAACGGGTGAGTGCCGGCGCGTGCCGGTGTCCCGATCCTTGGCCACACATGGCCCACGCACGCCCCTCAACAGGCCCCTTCCAGGGAATTCGCACGGCATGCCTCTCGCACACCATCCCGACCCGGACGAAGTCGACTGCCTCCTGCGCAACTGCGAACTGCGCAATGAGATAGAGCCCTACCTCGATGAGGCGATCTGGGAAATCGACTTCCGCCTCCTGCCCACCGCCGTCGAGAATCGGTTCCTCGAATCGATGCTGGCGTGGGAGCGGGCGCCACTGGTGCCAATCGCCCGCTGGTTCGAGCCCGCGCTGGCCCTGCAACCCGCCTGCACGCTCGACGACGAACAGGTTCGAGAACGCCTCTGGGAGACGATCGAGAAGCTCTACTCCCAGCGGGTGGTGCTCGACTTCACGGATCACCTTTCCGACCGGGAACTGTATGCCCTCATCCGCCGCGACATCCTGCCGGCAACGGTGAAACGGGTGGATCTGCCGGACAACTATTTCCACTGGGACTGCAGTGTGTGCGACTGCAGCACCACCGACGCGGACGATGCGACGGTCTGGCTCACCTACTACGCCACCGAGGAGGAGCGGGAGCAGTGGAGCCTCGAAGAGGGCCGCGATCCGCCTCCGCGGGCCGTGCCTCCCTACCCACGGGCACTGCCGACCGCGCCAGTCTGATCCAGCCGCTGCAGCTTTCCGCGGGAGTCCGCTGGCTTTCCAGGCGTTTCCAAAGCATTGCCGCCGGCCGTATGCTTCTGGATGTCGTCGGGAGATCGTTGTCGCCCTGCGGAGTTCCATCGTGAAAAGCGAACATGGCTGGTTGCCCGTGCTGGGCGGATGCGTCTGCATGATGGGGCTCCTGCTGCCGGCCGCCCGCGCGGCCGACGAGGCCGCGATGCGGACGGCGATCGCCGAGGCGTCGGCCTATCTGATCGAACAAGGGCAGGCTGCTGACGGCGCGTTCTCTGCGCAGGTCGGTCCGGCGGTGACGGCGCTCGCGGTGACGGCGCTGGTCAAAACGGGCACGCCGCCGGATGCGCCAGCTGTGCAGAAGGGCATTGACTACCTCCTCCGCTTCAAGCAACCGGACGGCGGCATCTATCCTCCCGACTCGTTCGTCTCCAACTACGAGACATCGATCGCGATGGTGGCGCTGGCCGCCTGCAACCGCGACGGACGCCACGACGGGCTGATCAAGGCCGCGCAGGCATTCGTGAAGGGACTGCAGTGGGACGACGGCGAGGGAAAGGGCATGGCTGACCCGGCCTACGGCGGCGCGGGCTACGGCCGCAAGGGGCGGCCGGATCTCTCGAATACGTCGTTTCTGATCGAAGCGCTGCAGAGCGTGGGCGTTGGCGCCGACGATCCGGCGATCCAGCGGGCGCTCGTGTTTGTGTCGCGCACCCAAAACCTCGAGGGTTCCCACAACACGTTGCCGTTTCCCGCCAAGAACCCCGACGGCGGCTTCTACTACACGCCGGCCGCTGGAGGCGAAAGCCAGGCGGGCACGACGCCCGAGGGTGGATTGCGCAGTTACGGTTCGATGACCTATGCCGGGCTCAAGAGCATGATCTTCGCCGGTCTCACCAGGGACGATCCCCGCGTGAAGGCGGCGATTGCCTGGCTGGCGAAGCACTACACGTTCACCGAAAACCCAGGTCTGGGTGACGCCGGCCTCTACTACTACTTTCAGACGGCTGCCAAGGCCCTCGACACCCTCGGCGAGGAGACGTTCACCGACGCGGCCGGCGTCAATCACGCCTGGCGGAGCGAACTGGCCGACGCGATCATCGCGCGGCAGCAGCCCGACGGCTCGTGGGTGAACACGAACCCACGGTGGATGGAGGGAGACCCCAACCTCGTCACCAGCTACACGCTGCTCGCCCTGGCCTCCTGCCTGCCCAAGCCCCCGGCAGCACGGTAGCGCACCAATGAGTCATCCGTGATCCGGGAGAACATAAAATCCCGATGCTGAGGAGCCGGTCGGAGGCACGCGCAGGAGCCGGTGAATTCTGCGCCTCACGAGCGATGCACGCTTCATCCAAAAGAATCCCGTAGCAGAATCCGCCGGCGACGAGCATGCCGCAGCCGGCGAACTGTGTTCACGAAAAACATCGCATCGTGTCGCCACGAAAGGCGGATGCCTGAACTCAGCCCGTTTCTTGGCCGACATCCGTCGGCTGGTTCTTACCCGGCCCTCCAGGCCTGGTGCTGCGGGGAAAAAATCCCCCGATGCTGAGAAGCCGGTCGGAGGCACGCGCAGGAGCCGGTGAATTCTGCGACTCACGAGCGATGAACGATTCGTCCAAGAGCATCCCGTAGCAGAATCCGCCGGCGACGAGCATGCCGCAGCCGGCGAACCAATGCGGGCGGCGAGAGGCCAGCAAAGCACTGCCACCCGCTTACATGCGGCTGGCGGCGATCCGGCGGAGGTCGGCCTCGGCCTGCGGGAAATCAGCGATGATGCGGCGGAAATCCTCCGCGTCGAGCACGAGGAGATCGCAGGGAGAGACCGCGCGGACGGTGGCATTGCGAGGCTGGCTCAGCAGGAGCGCCATCTCGCCGAAGCATTCCCCCGCCTTGACGAGCCCAAATCGCTCACCGGCCGCACCCACCGCCTCGAGGGAACCGCGACAGACCATGTAGAGATCACACGTGGTATCCCCGCGTTCGACGATGGTCGCACCGGCCTCCACCGCGAGCGGTCGAAATGCCAGGACGAGCGTGTTGAGGAGCACAGTCGGCGCGTCGGCGAAGAACTCGCTGCGGGAGAGCACCTCACGGCTCAGGCACTCGTGCCAGTGGCGGCCGTCCCGCCCCAAGAGCGTGTTGGCGGCCCGCGGTCCCCAAGTGCCCGATTCGTAGTTTGGGAACTCGGTGGCGGGCGTCGCGGCCCAGGCATCGAGCACCGGCTGCATGATTCGCCAGGAGGCCTCCACGAAGTCGGTCCGCGAGAACAGCGTCGGATCGCCATTGAGCGCGCTATAGAGCAGCACTTCGTAGCCCGTGCCCCGCGATGCCTCGAACGTTTCGGCATAGTCGAACCGCATCCCGGCCCGCTGGAGTTGGAATGCCGGGCCGGGCCGCTTGGCCTGCATGCGGATCTCGACACCCTGATACGGCTGGATGTGGAAGATCAGCAGGTTCGATGCACCCTCGCCCTTGAACTGTACGACGATCTCGGTGCCCCGCTTCCAGAGCGACTTTCCGCTCCGCAGGTAGACCGGCATGCCGGCCCAACGCTCGTTGTCGAGATGGAGTTTGATGGCCGCGAAGGTCGGCGTGTTGGAGTGCGGATCGACGTTGGGCTCCTGACGGTAGCCGACCGCCGGCGCGCCGTCCGCCTTCACGCCGGGTCCGTACTGGCCGCGGACGCAGTCGCGTGCGACGTCGTCGGGACCGGGCAGCCGCACGGCCTCGAGCAGCCGGGCTTTCGCGTCGCGGACGACCCCAGGGTCGAGCGACTCCGGTGGGTCCATGCAGACATATGCCAGCATCTGCAGCAGGTGGTTCTGCAGCATGTCGCGGACCACGCCGGTCTTGTCGTAATACTGGCCGCGGGTCTCCACGCCCACGGTCTCGGTGGCGGTGATCTGGATGTGGTCGATGTGGGCGGCGTTCCAGAGCGGGGCAAACATGGCGTTGGCCAGCCGAAACGCGAGCAGGTTCTGCACCGTCTCTTTGCCGAGGTAGTGATCGATTCGGTAGATCTCGTCTTCGCTCCACAGGGCGAGCAGTGACTGGTTCAATGCATGGGCGGAGGCCAGATCCTTGCCGAACGGCTTTTCGACGATGATCCGTTTCCGACCCGGCAGCCGCGTGAAACCGGCGGCGGCGAGCTGCTGATTCACCACCTCGAAGAACTCGGGCGAGATCGCCAGGTAGAGGAGCGTGTTGCCCGCAGCGGCGGTGCCGGAGCCCACCTCTGCCACGCGCTCCCGGAGCCGCGCATAGGCGGCCGGATCGCCGAATTCACCCTGCGTGTAGTGCAGCCTCGACTCCAGCCACTGCCACCGCTCTTCGTCGAAGGATCGCCGCGTGTGGAAGCGGGCAATCTCCTGCCGCTGCTGGCCGCGGAAGGTCTCGGTGGTCATGGCCCCGCGTGCCATACCGATGACGGCGAAGTCATCCGGCAGAAGTCCGTCGCAGGCCAGGTTGTAGAGCGCCGGCATGAGCAGTCGCTTGGTCAGGTCGCCCGACGCCCCCAGAATGACGAGCACGCCTGGCGCGGCGACGTGCGTCGCGGAATGAGATGACACGACATGGGCTCCTGGGGATGGCATCGCGGCTCTGCTGCTGCAGCAGCATGATGGAGCGGCTGCGACTGTTCAATCCCGGAACGCTCAATCCTTCAGATCAAAAAGCCGCTTGAGGGCGTCGACCAGGCCATGCGGCGGGCCCGCACGGCTCTCGCTCCGCAGCGATGCCAGCGGCGGATGGAGCAGCTTGGCCGCATAGCGGTCGAAGGCCTGGCGGATCTCGGCCCGCGCGGTGTCGTCGAGACCCGGCAGCCGCCGGAACAGGCGGTCGAGCTCCGCCTCTCCGGTCTCGCTCCAACCTGCACGGAGTCGCTCGATCACAGGGGCAGTCGAGCGGTGGTGCAGGTCGCCCATGAACCGCTGCGTTTCCTCGTCGATGATCGTGACCGCTGCTGGCAGCTGCCGCTGCCGGCTCTTGCGGTTGGCCTCGCAGGCCGCGGCAAGATCGTCGACCGAGTAGAGCCAGACGCCCGGCCGCTGGCCGATCCGGGGATCGAAGTCGCGCGGCACGGCGAGGTCGAGCACGACCAGAGGCCGCCCACCTCGCCGCGACTCCACTTCTGCGAACACCTCCAACGACACGACCGGCTCCGTCGCGCCCGTCGTGCTCACGACGAGGTCGGCCGCGGCGAGTTCCGCCACGACGTTTTCGAACCGGCCGGCCCGGGCGCCGAGCCGGGCTGCCAGATCACCGGCCCGGCCGGCGGTGCGGTTGACGATGATCACGTCGCGGGCACCGGCCTGCCGCAGGTACCGCAGTGTCTCGGCCGCCATCTTGCCGGCGCCGATCAGCAGCACCCGCTTGTCATCAAACCGCTCGAAGACACCGCTGGCGAAGTCGGCGACGGCCACGCTCGGAATCGAGATCCGCTCGCGGCCGAGGGCAGTCTCGGTGGCCACCCGCTTGGCCGTCCGGAACGCTGCCTGAAACATCTCGCCCGTGAGCGGACCGGAGGTGCGGCTTTCCTGCGCGAGGCTCCACGCCTGCTTCACCTGCGCGACGATCTGCGGCTCGCCCAGCACCATGCTGTCGAGGCCGGCCGCCACGCTGAAGAGGTGGCGAACCACGGCCTCGTCGCGGTCGCCGCTGAGCACCGGAGTGAGCAGGCTGGCATCGATGCCCCGGCATTCCGCCAGAAATGACGCGAGTTGCTCGGGGGGTGGCGGCGGCCCGTCGGCCTCCGCGCCGGCGGCGTAGAACTCCACACGGTTGCACGTGGAGAGCAGCACGCCCTCCCGTCCGGGAAACCGTTCGCGAAAACGAGCGAGGGCCTCGGTCGCCTGCTCGGCGGAGAAGGCCAGCCGCTCCCGAAGCGCCAACGGCACCGTGCGATGGGTTCCGCCCACGAAGGCCAGCGTCATGGCGTGGGCTCCGGAGCCACGTCGCTCGAGCGATCGAATGGCATCGCCTCGTCACCGGGGAGTGTCGCCCCGGAACTCGAGACCGGCGGCTGCACCGGCGGCACGCCATGCCGAGTCGGTCCGAAATGCCCCCACAGGATGGATGCCGTGAGCACGGCGAAACTGACGAGCGACAGCCGGGCGGCGATCCGGGGGCCGCCAGCCAGCCGCCGCGTCACCCGCGTCACGACGGCCGCCGTCACCAGCCACGCCACCAGTGCCGCCGTCCGCAGCACGACCGAATCGGTCCAGGGAACGGTCTCCAGCAGTCCCCGCTGCCTGTTCACGGCGTTGAGGACGATGCCGGAGAGAAAACCGGCGGCGGCCGTCCAGACGGCGATGCCGGGGGTGCGATCGGTCGTGTGGGCGAGACGCTCGAGGCTCGGCAGGCGGAAGCTGCGAAGCGGCGGCTCCTTGCGGGCAAGCCTGCCCGCCTGAATCAGCCACAGGGCTCCTGCCAGGGCGCCGATGGCCACGGCCACGCTCGCCGCCAGATTGAAACAGCCGTGGATCGCCCCCCAGATCTGCGTGGCCCGGCTCTGCGGAAACGGGGCCTGGTTCGACACATGCGCAGCGCCGATGAGACCCAGCACGACTGGCAGCAGGAACAGCCCCACGGGGGTGCGTGGGTTGGCGATCGTGAGCCAGATATACCCGCCGGCCAGCAGCCAGGCCGCCAGCAGATACCAGTCGAAGGCGCTCGACAGGGGCACCGACGTCTCATGGGCGGCCCGCCAGACGAGGAACAGCGTGTGGGCCACCAGCCCGGCCGCGGCGAAAGCAATCATGGCCGCCCCCCGCACGCCGGAGCGGAACAGCAGCCGCGAGGCTTCGCAGGCCAGCGCCACCGCGTAGCTCGCCGCGAAGCAGACGATGGAAATGCCCGAGACGAATTCGATCATGCGGATCCCTGCGGTGCGTCGCAGTTTATTGTAGTCTGCCCGAAAAATAGGGACGGGAGCGAATTTCGCATGTCACCATTGAGCTGTTGGGCTCATACCGGAACGAAATTCGCTCCCGTCCCTATTTTTCCCCCTATTTTTCCCCGAGCACCCGATGTCCGACCCCAACATCCCTCGTGATCCCGCCCCGTCCCAGTCGGGCCGTTCCCCGCTGGCTCTGGACTCTGCCAACGGCGTGTCTGCAGCAGAGCGACGCAACCAGGCCCTTCTCATGCGGGCCTGCCGCCGCGAGCCGGTGGAACGCACGCCGGTGTGGCTGATGAGGCAGGCGGGCCGCTACCTGCCGGAATACCGCCGGGTGCGGGAGCAGGTCGACTTCATGGGCCTGGTGAAGAATCCGCGGCTGGCAGCCGAGGTGATGATCGCCACGGTCGACCGGCTCGGCGTCGACGCCGCGATCATCTTCAGCGACCTGCTGCCCATCCTCGAGCCGATGGGCATGGATCTGGAGTTCACGGCCGGGGAGGGCCCCGTCATCCACAATCCGCTCCGGGAACCGGCCGACGTGCAACGACTCCGCGAACTGGCGGATATCGACCAACTCGGCTACGTGATGGACGTCGTGCGGGCCACCCGCGCGGGACTCGACGATTCCATTCCGGTGATCGGCTTTGCCGGCGCACCCTTCACGCTGGCCGGCTACTGCATCGAGGGGGGCACGAGCAAGGCCTGGCTCCATACGAAAACGCTGATGTACCGCCATGAGGCGGCCTGGCACGACCTGATGGGTCGGATCGCCCGCGCCGTGAGCCGTTATCTCGTGGCGCAACTCGATGCTGGCGCGCAACTCGTGCAGCTGTTCGACAGCTGGGTCGGCTGTCTCTCTCCCGAGGATTACCGGCGCTACGTGCTGCCGCACAGCCGCACGGCGCTCGCCGCGGCGGCACAGCGGGCACCCGTGATTCACTTCGCCACGGGCAATCCCTCGCTCCTGCCACTCCTCGCCGAGGCGGGCGGCTCCGTGATCGGCATCGACTGGCGGATCGAACTGGGCGACGCCTGGCGGATGGTCGGCCACGATCGCGCTGTGCAGGGAAACCTCGATCCCGTGGTGCTCCTGTCCGACCGCGACACGGTCCGGCGGCAGACGCAGCACGTGCTGGCCCAGGCTGCCAAACGCCCCGGCCACATCTTCAACCTCGGCCACGGCATTCTCCCCCAGACGCCGGTGGAAAACGTGCTCGAACTGATCGCGACCGTGAAGGGCTGACTGCGGTTCTGAGGCCCGCCCCTCGCCAAGTCCGACCCCGGCGGGGTACAACAGCGTGTTGCGCGCAAAACGGCCCCGCTGCCGTCGCGTCGTGCGCAACCACTTTCCCACCTGGTGTGTGCCGCATGACGAGCCTGGAAAAACGCCTGTTCCACCTGTTCGAGCCCGCAGACCTCTCAAAGGCTCGGTCGCTCGTGCTCAAGCGGCTCTGGTGCCCGCGGGTAGGACAGGTGCATGCGACCATCGACGGCGACGACGGCGAGGCCCAGGAGGTGCGGCTGGAACTCTCAGCCCGCCGCAAGGGTGGCATGTCGCTCGAAACCCATTCCACGAGCCCAGTGGGGCGGACAGGCAAGCCGTGTGCGCTCCTGGCCGCCGTGTTGCTCGAGGTCGATCGTCGCGGGCTGTTCTCGAACCTGCACGACCACACCCCGCTGGCGCTCGACATCATGCCAGCCGATGACTACGAGGATTCTGAGGCCACCACCACTGACACGGACGGCGACGAGGACGGTGACGAGGACCAGGGATCAACCCGGGAAGCCACCTCGTGGAAGCCAGTACCCGCGGTGACGGCCACGGTTCCCGTTGGCGGCCGCTCCGGATCGACCCGCCTGCCCGCATGGGCGACCGAACTGGACGAACGCCGGCGGCTCGTCGAGCCGGCCGTGCGCGATCGCATGGTCGCGATCACCGACAGCCGCAAGTCGGGAGGCGCGGTCATCTTTCTGCTCGACCTCGCCGCCTCGGCGGATGCCCGTGCAGCCGTGCTCATTCCGGGGCGCATGCAGCTCGACGTGGCTGGCAACGCCACGGGCCGGCCGCGGCCGATCGTAATCGGCCCCGGACAGGTGGAGCTCGACCAGCTCGATCTCCAGGAACGCTCCATCCTCGCCCAACTTGTCGGAGCCATGGCCGTGGGTGAACTCGGCGGTGCCGAGCCGCTCGAGCGGAGGATGATCGCACGCGTGGTGGTGAGTTCACAGTCGGCGGCCACGCATCTGGCCATGCTCTGCGAAACTGGACGGCTCGTGCTGCAGCCCGAGCCGCGGCGAAACCCGGATCTCGTCGTGCCGCTGGTGTGGGATGGCGGGAGGCCCTGGGAATTCGCGCTCGTGCTCGAACCAGACGACGTCGCCAGCACCCGCGCCGAGACGGTCGCCGACCTGGCCGCGGAAGACAGGCCGCTGCCACGGCCCAGCCGCGCGACGCTCCGCGGCATGCTCGTCCGCGGCAGCGAACGGAAGGATCTGCGGACGCCCCGGGCGATCCTGCGGTCTGGACTCATCGTCTTCGAGGATCGGCTGGCGCGGCTGGCCGTGAACGGAACCGCGGGCTGGATGGATCAGTTCGAACGTCGCGGGCCGATCGAATTCTCGGGCGCGCAGGTCGACGGACTCATCGACCGGCTGGCGCTGGTGGCCGATCTCCCGCGGCTGGAGCTGCCGGGATGGACCGGCTGGCGAATCGAGTCGGGGGCGCCCAGACCGAAGCTCGTGCTCGATGATTCCCCCACCGTGAGTCTCGATGGCGAAGACGAAATGCCTCCCGACGATGACGGTGGTGGGCGTGCCATTCGGCCGCCGCGACGCCGGTCGACGCCACGTGTCCAGCTCGCAGGCCGCATCTGGTTCGACTACGCCGGCATCCTGATCGCCGCCGATGCCCCCGCCGGCGGTGCAACCGACTCCGCGCGGCGGATCCTCGTGCGCCGCGACCGGGCCGCGGAGCGTGATGCGATCGCGATGCTGCCGAGGTATGGCGGCACGGCACCGCGGGCTACCGATGCCGACGCAGCAGAGATCGGCCATCACGTGGAGATCGCCCGCGCCCGGCTCGACGCCTCCGTGTCGCAATTGGCCGCGGCGGGCTGGACGGTCGAGGTCTCCGGCCGCCGCTACCGGCCGGCCGGCAGTGTGGCCTGGAACGTGACCAGCGGGATCGACTGGTTCGAACTCTCGGCGGCGATCGACTTCGGCGGCGTCACGGCAGATTTGCCCGCCCTCCTCGAGGCGATTGCGAAGGGGAGCCGTTCCGTGGAGTTGTCGGACGGTTCACTCGGCATCCTGCCGGAGTCGCTTGCGGCGCAGATCGAGCCGATGGCGGTGCTCGCGCAGAAGCATGACGGCCGCCTGCGGTATGGCCGGATCCAGATGGCGCTGCTCGACGCGCTCTTGGCGGGCCAACCGCAGTCGCACGTTGACGAGGCCTTCGAGCGGATTCGCGACGAGCTCTCCCGCGGCGAACGCCCCGAGGCCGAGGACGAGCCGGAGGGCTTCCAGGGGACGCTCCGTCACTACCAGCGGGAGGGGCTGGGATGGCTCTCCTTTCTCGAGCGGATGGGCCTGGGCGGCTGCCTTGCCGACGACATGGGTCTCGGCAAGACGATCCAGGTGCTGGCGATGTTCGTCCGGCGGCAGACGATGCTCACCGCCGGCGGCATCGCGCATCGCCCGTCGCTGGTCATCGTGCCGAAGAGCCTCGTGTTCAACTGGATCGAGGAGGCCCGCAAGTTCGCCCCGTCGCTTCGGGTGCTCAACTACACGGGCAATGCCCGTGTCGAAGAGTCGGCCGCCCTGACGGATCACGACATCATCCTCACGACCTACGGCACGCTGCGCCGCGACATCGTCAACCACCGTGAGATCGAGTTCGACTACGTGGTGCTCGACGAGGCGCAGTCGATCAAGAATGCGGCCAGCCAGGCGGCCAAGGCCTGCCGGCTTCTTCGGGCGCGCCATCGTCTGGCCCTCACCGGCACGCCGGTGGAGAACCACATCGGCGAGCTCTGGAGCATCTTCGAGTTTCTCAATCCGGGCCAGCTCGGCAGCGCCACACGGCTCAAGCGGTTTCTGGCCGGCGGCCGCACGAGCTCCGATGTGGTGGCCCGCGCCGTCCGACCCTACCTCCTGCGGCGCACCAAGACGCAGGTGCTCTCCGATCTGCCGGAGAAGACGGAGCAGACGCTGTTCTGCGAACTCGGCGAGGAGCAGCGAAAGGCCTACGACGAACTGCGTGAGCACTACCGTCTGGAGCTTTCGGGCCGGATCGGCCGCATGGGCATCGGACGCTCGCGGATCGCGGTGCTCGAGGCGCTCCTGCGGCTGCGGCAGACCGCGTGCCATCCCGGGCTGGTCGATCCAGCGCGGCTGGACGAGCCGGCGGCCAAGCTCGACACGCTCCTCGAACAGCTGTCGGAGGTGATCGACGAGGGCCACAAGGTGCTCGTATTCAGCCAGTTCACCAGTTTTCTCGCGATCGTGCGCCGGCACCTCGACGCGCGCGGGATCACCTACGAATACCTCGACGGCAAGACGACCGACCGCCAGGCGCGCGTGCAACGGTTCCAGGAAGACGCCGAATGCCGCTTGTTCCTCGTCAGCCTGAAGGCGGGCGGCCAGGGGCTCAACCTCACCGCGGCTGACTACATCTACATCCTCGACCCATGGTGGAATCCGGCGGTCGAGGCCCAGGCTGTGGACCGGGCTCATCGCATCGGCCAGACCCGCCGCGTCTTCGCCTACCGGCTCATCGCGCGGGACACGGTCGAGGAGAAGATCGTCGCCCTTCAGGACCGCAAGCGGGAACTGGCTGAATCGATCGTCCGCGCCGACGAGAGCATGGTTTCGAGCCTGACGGCCGAGGACGTCGAGATGCTGCTCTCGTAACAGCCCGCCGCCGAGAGATTCTGTGGAAAGACGGCCTGCAGCAACGCCTCACAAAACCCTAACGGCCCTCGATTAACACTGACGCGTTCGACGTCGCGTGGAGACCTCACCGGCGTGTCCAGGCCTCGCTGTCGAGTACAGGCCCCGCCTGCGAAACAGAAAGTGATTGCCCCGATGGCCGGTCAACAGATCCTTGTGGTCGACGACGAGGAGGATCTGCTGGAGTTGGTGAGCTACAAGCTCTCCAAGGAGGGCTACCGCGTGCAGTGCGTGGGCACCGGTGAAGACGCGCTGAAAACCGCGCGGAAGCAGCCGCCCGACCTGATCGTGCTCGACTGGATGCTCCCGGCAGTGGACGGCCTCGAGGTCTGCAGACGGCTCAAGAGCGACCCTAAGACCCGCGACATCCCGATCATCATGCTCACGGCCAAGGGTGAGGAGAGCGACATGGTCGCCGGCCTCGAACGCGGCGCCGACGACTACATTGCCAAGCCATTCAGCCCACGGGTGCTATCGGCCCGCGTCAAGGCCCTGCTGCGACGCAAGGAGTCGGATGCCAAGGCGGAGTCGGAAACCACGATCGACGTGCACGAACTGTCGATCCATCCCGGCCGGCACGAGGTGACCCTGGCCGGCTCGCCCGTCGATCTGACCTACACCGAGTTCGCCCTGCTGCAATTTCTGGCCAAACGGCCGGGCTGGGCCTATACCCGCACGCAGATTGTCGACGCGGTGAAGGGGGAGGATTATCCTGTGACGGAGCGCTCGGTGGACGTGCAAGTCGCCGGCCTGCGCAAAAAACTCGGCGAGTTCGGGTCCTACATCGAAACCGTCCGTGGCGTGGGATACCGGTTCCGGGCGTGACACGAGTCTCCGTCAGAGTCCTTCCCAACTCGGCCCGGTCCTTCGCAGCTCTTCCATGGCCCGCTCGCGGTTCGTCTGGCATGTGTTCGCGGGCTTCTGCGCGCTGGTCGCAGCAGGCTTGGTCGGCTGCTTCTGGTTGGCGAGTGTGCAACTGGCCCGGCTTGCCGATGCCTCCCAGTTGCAGCGGGTGGCCGACGTGGCGACGGGGCTGACCGCGATCTTTCCCGATCGCGCCGAAACGCTCGATCCCACCGCGTTCACCGACGCCACACGGCGGATGGTCGGCGGCATGCGGGCACGCATGGACCTCCTCGCTCCCGACGGCACCGTGCTGGCCACGTCCGCCCCGGGCGGCATCGTCGGGGAACGGTCTGCGACGGCTGATGCACTCGTCGAGGAAGCTCGCGCCGGACGGATCGCCCGGTCCAGCCGCTACGATGCCACGGCCGGAAAACGCATCCTGGTCGTGGCCGCGCCCGTCGGTCCGGCCGGCCAGCCAGCGGGCATCGTCCGCGTCACGGCAGACACGATCGATTCCGATGCGGAATTGTCGCGGTCCCAGCGGTGGCTCCTGCTCGGATTCCTGGCATGGGCGGCAGCCGCACTGGCCGCCGGTCTGGCGGTTGCCAGCCGGGTGGCTCGACCGGTGGCCGAACTCTCGCTGGCGGCGTCCCGACTGGCCGATGGCGATACAAGTGCTCCCATTCCGGCGGCGGAGTCGGCCGAGCTGGCCGAACTCGCCGACGCGATCGCGTCGCTCCGCGAACAGCTCGTGGAGCGCGGTCTCACGATCGGCCGGCAGGGCACGCAGCAGGAGGCGGTGCTCGGTAGCATGATCGAGGGCGTGCTCGCCATCGACGCACGGCAACGGGTCGTGGGCATCAACCGCGCAGCGGCGGAACTGCTCGCCGTCGACCCGGATCGTGCCATCCGCCGCCCGCTGCAGGAAGTGGTCCGCAACCCCGACCTGCGGCGGTTCGCCCTCCGAGCGATCGACTGCCGCGAGCCCGTCGAGGATGACCTCCTGCTCCGCGGCCTCCGCGACCGTACGATCCGCCTGCGCGGGACGGCACTGCGGGATCTGTCGGGGGAGGGTGGCGCGGTGATCGTCTTGAACGACGTGACCGCGATGGAGCGGCTAGAAAACATCCGCCGCGACTTCGTCGCCAACGTGTCGCACGAACTCAAGACACCGATCGCCTCGATCAAGGGCTTCGTGGAGACGTTGCTCGACGGGGCGGGCGATGACCCGGCCGACCAGCGCCGGTTTCTGGGCATCATCGCGCGGCAGGCCGACCGGCTCGCATCGATCATCGAGGATCTGTTGGCGCTGTCACGGATCGAGCAGAGCGAAGGCACGGGCAACCTGCCACGGGAGGCGGTGCGCATGGCCGATCTGCTCTCCGCGGTGACGGTCGACTGCCTGCCCCGGGCCGGCGACCGTTCCATTCAGCTCGATGTCTCCTGCGATCCTCACCTCGAAGCGGAGGTCAACGCGCCGCTCCTGGAGCAGGCGCTGATCAACCTCGTCGACAACGCCATCAAGTACAGCGATCCCGGCCGCACGGTCTGGATCACGGTTGGCGTCGAAACCGAAGCGACCGGCCGCGGCCCAGCCGTGGTCATCACCGTCCGCGACGAGGGCTGTGGCATCGAGGCCGAGCACCTGCCACGGCTCTTCGAGCGGTTCTACCGCGTCGACAAGGCCCGCAGCCGCAAGCTCGGCGGCACGGGCTTGGGGCTCTCGATCGTCAAGCACATCGTGCAGGCCCACGGCGGCACGGTGGCCGTGGAGAGTGAGCCGGGCGTGGGCAGCACGTTCACGATCCGCATGCCGTGACCCTTGTCCAGAGCGACTCCCATTCAGTTCACGACGTTTCGCAAGGGCTGACCGAGGAGCGCCCGCCGGCACGCGTCGGTGCCCTTCACCCGCATGT
>JBIIOL010000270.1:0-5280 GCA_044336965.1 Pirellulales bacterium
CGGGAACCACTCGTGGTAGGCCTTGCGGTCGGCGAGCGACCAGGCGTCTTTCTCGGTGATGGTGCGAAGGGCGTAGGCATAGTGCACCTGCAGGAGGTCTGACCGTTTCTCGAGCGCCGCCCGCACGGCACCTCCGGAGCCCGCGTTACGGGCGATCAGCTGTCGCAGGTCGTCTTCATTCGGTGCGATATTCGTCGATCCGGCCGAGCCACTCGGCGCCGCGAGCATGCCGACGAGCTTTGTCACGATTCCCGGCGCCCGCACGGCGACCAGCAGGCTCGACAGCTCACGGTCGAGGTCGAACGACCCGGATGGAAAGAGCGGGGCGAACCTGGCCGCGATTCGTGACCTGACCTCTGCCGAAGGCTCGCCCAGGCGGACGAGGGCGAGTTCGTATGCCCGCACGAGATCGATCTTGGTCGACGTGTCGAGCGCCGCCAGACTGATTCCGTCGAGCGCGGCGAGCAGGGTCCCTTGAGCCGACGGCTCGGCCTGATGGGCCACGGCGATCGCCCCGTTGATACGGGCTCGGGGATCTTGGGCCGCAAGAACCTTGTCCTGCCAGACTTCGATCGGCTGATGCTCGAGCACCACGCGGGCGGCGGTGCGGATGAACCGATCGGGGCTCGACAGCTGCGGCAGGGCGAGGCTCACGGCGGCAGCAGGATCGGCGGCGGGCTTATGGAAGGCCTCCAGGTCATGCCGCAGCTTCCGTTCGCTGGCGAAAGCCGGCTGACGGGCATCGGCCGGCGCGGTCGACTCGCCGCCCACGTAGCTGACGCGGTAGAGCTCGCCCTGGCCACCGCGGCCGCCTACGGTGAAATAGATCGCTCCGTCCTTGCCGACGGTCATGTCGGTCAGCGGCAGCGGTGTGCGTGCCACGAACTCTGTCTTCGTGCCCTTGTAGGTCGAGCCCTCGGGCTCCAAGTGAATGGCATACATCGTGCCGAACGTCCAGTCGCAGATGTAGAGCGCCCGCTGATACTTTTCCGGAAACTTCGTGCCGTAGCCGAAGGCCGCGCCCACGGGCGAGCCCGGGCCGATGTCGACCAAGGCCGGCAGGCTGTCCGGATAGCAGGCGGGCCACTTGCCGGTACCGCTCCGCCAGCCCAGTTCACTGCCGCTGGTCGCATGGTTCACCCGCGTGGGGCGATACCAAGGTGAGCCAAAATCCCATTCCATGTCGGCGTCGTAGACGAAGAGTTCGCCGTCGGCGTTGAAGGCCATGTCATAAGCGTTGCGGTAGCCGGCGCTCCAGATCTCCCAGGCCTTCCCCTCAGGATCGGTGCTGACGACATAGCCGCCGGGGGCGAGGATGCCGACCGCATGGCCGCCGGCGTCCCACATCCGCGGGATGAGCAGATCTTCGTCCCAATTGGCGGGCACGCGGCTCGTGCCGTCGGGCGGCAGCTCCACCCGTCTCTGCGTCGCGCGGATGCCCCCCATCGTCTGCGGCTCGGTGAGATCCTTGATCGCAAACGGCACCTTCGTATGGTTGCCGCAGATGATGACGAGTTTTTGCCCGTCGGGAGAGAGCATGATGGCGTGCGGACCGTGCTCACCGCCGCCGCTGAATGCGCGGAGCTTCTCGACCGTGTCGAGCGTGTCGTCCTTATCAGAGTCGGTGACGCGGTAGAGCCCGCTGCCGGGGCCGCCGTTGCAGACGACATAAAGGCTGTCGAAGGCCCAGAGCAGGCCCTGCGCCGAGGTGAGCGGCACCGGGATTTTTTCGATCACCGTCGGCCCCGAGCCGTCGAGCGGCGCGGGCGTGATCCGCACCAGGCCCTTGCCACCCTGATCGCTGGCGATGAGCCGCCCCTTGGGATCGGTGGTGATGCAGACCCACGAGCCGAGCTCGTCCTTTGGCAGAACGAAGAGCCGCTCGACCTGAAAGCCCGGCGGCACGTGGAACGGCTCGCCGGCCGGCTGCGCTGCCGCTGGCGCGGCGGCAGACTCCCCTGGCACGGCGCCCGCCACCGGCATGCGTTCAACCGGCTGTTCCCAGCGGGTCTTCACGGCGGGCTTGTCGGCCGGCTTCTCCGGCTCGGCCGCCATGGTCGCGGATCGGGTGGCGAGCAGGGCGAGCCCCGCGGCGATCACCAGCCAGGCGGCACGAGCCGGGAGCGTGGAGGGGGAGTGACGATGGCACATGGCAAGGTCCTCGAGAGTGTCGGTGGAGCGGGAGTCGTCGCCACAGCATCGGCGACGAGCGGACCACAAGTCCCTCCATGATAGTCGGGCCTCTGGTGCTTCCCAACAGCGGCGGATGCCAGCTGAGCCATCCCGGCAGGATCACTGACCCACGGTCGGCTCGATCGGGATCTGCGCCTCCGAATACTTCATCAAACCCGGCACGAACGGGCTGTTGTAGGCGAGCGTCCGCAGGTCGCCCGCGGCCTTCCACTCAGGGTGTTCTTTCAGCCACGCCTCGAGCCGCGCGGCGCCGCGGTCGAACGTCGCCTTGTCGTAGCTGCCGCGGAGGCCAATCGACACGACCTTGATCTCAGGGATGTCCTCGACGACGACCCGCTGATCTTCCGGATCGGCGCCCGCAACGCCGATCGACGGCTTGGCATAGAGAAACGCCATCGCGACCGGTTCCTTGCCGGCGGCCTGCTGCCACGACATCTCTACCGGCGCCGTCATCGCGATCTCGTTCCGCTCGATGTGGCGGAAGAGCTTCATGAACATGCCATTGCTGCCTCCCTCGGCCCGCACCCGCGCCAGGCGATGGGCGGGATAGGTCTTCACGATCACCTCGTTGACCGGTCCGGCCGCAGGAAAGCCCTCCGGCAGCTTCGCCTCGGAAAACATCCACGGTCGTTGCACGTCTGCCTCCTGGCCATGTGCCATCGTGCCCGCCGCCATACCCACGGTGGTGGCCATGAGCACGACGGCGAAGGAGAGCGATTGCCACGGCCGCGACACCAGGGGAACGAAACGACTTCGTGCCATCAGCATCGGGCCTCCAGCATTGCTCGGCATGAGGGGATAACTCGGCATGACGTCGGACCTGCCGCTGCGATGGCTCATCCTACACGCCGCAGCCCGCGGCTACCGTTTCCGCGTCGCGCGCGCAGGCTTGCCGTCGCGGACGGGGTCGAAGGCGGCGTTGGCCGTGGGCACCTGGCCACCGACGTCGGCAAGCCAGGCATCGAGCCGGGCCTTGAGCGAAAGCGTGCGGGCTGGGTCGGCCGCGGCGAGGTCGGTGGTTTCCCCAGGGTCGGTTCGCAGGTCGTAGAGCTCGTTGCGGCCGTCCTCATAAAAGTGCACGAGCCGAAAGTCGCCGGCACGGATCGCCGAATGGGGCGTGGCGCCGCCGGGATGGTAGTGGGGATAGTGCCAGTAGAGGGCGTCGCGGAGGAGCGTGCCGCCGCGGAGCGGCCCCGCGAGGCTCACGCCGTCCAGCGGCTGCGTGGGCTCTGGGCCGACGCCAGAGAGGTCGAAGATCGTCGCCGGGATGTCGGGCGTGATCACCGGCACGGCGTTTGTCGCGCCCGCCTGAGTCACGCCGGGCCACGACACGAGAAACGGCACGCGGACGCCCGCCTCGTAGGCCGAGCCCTTGCCGGCGCGAAGCGGCGTGTTGTCGGTCATGTTCATCAGCCCGCCGTTGTCGCTGGTGAAGAAGATGGCGGTGCGGTCGCGGATGCCGACCGCATCGAGCGCATCGAGGATCCTGCCCACCGAGTCGTCGACACTCTCCACCATCGCGGCATAGGCGGCGTTTTTGCCGTCGCCGTTCCGCACGTGCGACTCGTACTTCGCGGCCACGTCGGGCTTCGCCTGGATCGGCGTGTGCACGCAGTGGTGCGGGAGGTAGAGGAAGAACGGCTGGTCGCGGTGTCGCTCGATAAACCGCACCGCCTCGGCAGCCTCGCGGTCAGTGAGGTATTCCCCCGCCGGGCCGTCGGCGAGCGTGGGGATCTTGTAGGGCGAGAAGTAGCTCGGTGGCTGGCCCCGGTGGGTGCCGCCGACGTTCTCGTCGAAGCCCTGATGCGTCGGGCCGAACTGGTCGCCTCCGAGGTGCCACTTGCCGATCGACGCTGTGGCGTAGCCGGTCGCCTTGAGCCGTTCGGCCACCGTCACCGCCTCGAGCGGCAGGTGCTTCTGCCAGTTGGGGATGCTCAGCTTCGCGAAGGGCCGGTCGTGCCCCGGGATCCAGTCGGTGATGTGCAGCCGCGCGGGATGCTGGCCCGTCAGCATCGAGGCGCGGGTGGGCGAGCAGACGGTGCAGGCGGAATAGCCGCTGGTGAACCGCACCCCCGACGCGGCGAGCCGGTCGATGTGCGGCGTGCGATAGAAGCCACTGCCCTGGCAGGAGAGATCCTTCCAGCCCATGTCGTCGACGAGCAGGACGATCACGTTGGGCCGGCCGGCCACCGGCGTCTCGGCGGCCCGACCGATCCTGGGCTGGTAGCCAGCCCAGGCGACCGCCAAGGCGAGGAGGGCCGGCGCATATGGCCGCGGGCAGCGCATGAATGGAAGACCTCTCGAGTTCAAGGGCGTTCACTTGGGTGGCATGCGGACCCGAACGTCATCATAATACAGCCGCCTGATGAAGACGCCCTGCCGCCGCCGCAAGGCGTGACGGTTCGGGCTTCACACGAGGAAATGTGCATGCCTCCGCAGGCAGTGGTCTCTTCTGCGATCCACAGGTTGGCCGGGCTTCTGCTGGTGATCGCCTGCTGGGCGGCGTGCGGGAGCGGGCTGCATGCCGCCGAGACCGCGGCCGACCCCCGGCCCGCACCCAAGAACGTCGTCCTCATCATCTCCGACGACCAGCACTGGCGCGACTATGGCTTTATGGGCCATGAGCACCTCCGCACGCCGCACCTCGACCGGCTCGCCAGGGAGAGTCTCGTCTACCGGTGTGGCCACGTGCCCAGCAGCCTCTGCTGCCCGAGCCTCGCCTCGATCATCACTGGCCGGCTGCCGCACGAGCACCGGATCGTCGGCAACGATCCGCCCGAGGATCCGCGGATTCCGCGCACTGGCCCGGAAGGCCGGGCAGCCTTCACGGCCGGCCGCGAAGCGATGAACCGGCACCTCGAGGAATGGCCGCTCCTGCCGCGGCTGCTGGCCGACCGCGGCTACGAAAGCCTGCAGACAGGCAAGTGGTGGCAGGGAGACTTTGCCCGCGGCGGGTTCACTCAGGGCATGTCGAAGGGGCAGCGGCACGGCGACGAGGGGCTCACGATCGGCCGGCAGTCGCTCCAGCCGGTCTACGACTTCATCGGCCGCTGCCGCGACGGCGGCAGTCCCTTCTTCGTCTGGTAC
>JBIIOL010000612.1:0-17134 GCA_044336965.1 Pirellulales bacterium
TCGGTCGGCGTCTTGGCGGTGTTGTTGCCCTCGTTCGGGTCGTACGTACTGCTCTTGGTGATGGTCACCGTGTTGAACGAGACGCCCGGTGCGTCGGCCGTGGCCGTGATCGTGAGGATCAGCGAGCCGCCGGGGGCGATCGTGGGCACCGCCCAGACGCCGCCAGTCGGAGCAAGCACCGGCGTGGGCGTGAACGTCGTGCCGCTCTGGGGCGTGGCCGAGACGAACGTGACGTTTGCCGGGAGCGCATCGGTCACCTCGACGCCGGTGGCCGTGGCGGTGCCGTTGTTGGCGAGCGTGACCGTGTAGGTGATCGTGTCACCCACGTTCGGCTGCGGCTTGTCAACCGTCTTTGTCACCGCCAGGTCGGCGTACAGCGGCGTCAAGCTCGCCGTGCCGGTGTTGTTGCCCGGGTTCGGGTCGGGCTCGTCGGCGCGGGTGACAGTCACCGTGTTGGTGAGGGTGGCGGGGAGCGCACCCGGCACGGCAGGCCGATTCACGGTGGCCGTGATCGTGAGCGTCTGCGTGTTCGGAGCACCGACGTTCACCATACCGACGGTCCAGACGCCCGTGCCGGCGTCGTAGGACCCCTGGCTCGGCGTCGCGCTCACGTACGTGAGCTCTGGACTGGCGGGGAACGTATCCCTCAGCTCCACATTGTGGGCGATGTTGGGACCGTTATTCGTCACCGTCACCGTGAACGTGATCGTGTCGCCCACGTTCGGCGAGGCGTTGCTCACCGTCTTCACGACCGCCAGATCGGCCGAGTTGGGCGTGATCGCGGTCTCGCCCGCGGCGTGGTAATTGTTCAACTGTCCGAGCGAGGTGGAGCCCGATCCCGTCCGCTCGTAGGCGTCTGGGTTGTTCGTCGTAATCTGGCCAGGATTGCCCGGGAGGCTCGTCCACTCCCCGTAGGCGGTGTTGACGATCTGCTGCCCCGCCGTCAGCGGCCCGGAAAGCGTGCCCGTGACGGTGATCGCCACGGTGTTGCCCTTTGGCACCTTGAAAGGCGTCGTCGTGGAGAGCGTGTTGCCGGCGAGAGCGAAGTTGGCCGAAGTCGCCTCGCCCGATGGATCGACCACCGATGCGATGGCCACGCCAGAGATGGCCGACGGAATGGCGTCGTCCAACGTGGTCTTGTAGGCATCGGTGCCTGTGATGCCAAAGTTGGAGATCGTGATCGTGTAGGTGACCGGGTCGCCCACATTGCCGCCGAACCCTCCCACGCTCTTCGTCTTCTGCACGAGCAGCCTCGGCTCGATGACCGTCACCGCACCGCTCGACGCGATAGGACTCGTGTTTCTGCCGGAGTTCCAGGTGGCCTCCGCCTGGTTGACGAGGCTGGTGCCGCTGACGTTGGAATTCACGTTCAGCACCACCGCTTCGATCGTGAACGTGATCGTCTCATCGGTGGTGCTGTCGGTGTCGGTGTTGACGATGTCGCCCAGATCGTAAGTAAACGTCTGGGCGCCGCTGCCGAGCGTCGGGGCGTTGGCGAGGCCAGGCACCGTCAGATACGTCGGGGCATTGTTCACCGCAGAGATCGTTTGGACATACGCCATGCCGGCCGGAAGCGAATCGATGAGCTTCGCCGCCGGGGTCCGCCCCTGCGGAATCTTCATCGTGACGGTGTAGGTGGCCGTCTCGCCAATCACCGCCTGCGTCACCGAATTATTCGCGTCGACGATCGACGTCGTGACGAGCGCCTTCGCGACCGACGGCTGCGCGACGGTCACGGTCGCCGGATCGGTGGCCTTGTAGTTATTCCGCTGACCGGGGTCCGCCGGATCGCCCGTACGCTCGTAGGCATTGGGATTATTCGGCGTGATCTGCCCTGGGTCGCCGGGCAGGCTCGTCCAGGTCTCGTTGACCGTGTTCACGATCGACTGGCCGGCAATCACATTTGCGTCGAGCGTGGCCTTGAATGTCAGCGTGCTCGTCGCTCCCTTGGCCAGCATGTCATACGTGGCCGTCAGCGTGCTATTGTCGGAGAGGCTCGTCGGTGCCACGCCAGCCGTGTTCTGGAACGACGCCGCGACGTAGGTCATCCCTGCTGGGATGACGTCGGAGAGGTCGACGTTGTAGGCGTCGGTCTGGCTCTGCCCGGTGTGCGACACAACAATCGTGAACGTGACCGTGTCGCCCGCCTGCGCCGTCGTCTTGTCGACCGTCTTGTCGATCTTGAGCTTCGGCTCGATCACAGTCACCGGCGGGGCCTTCGCCGCCGGCAGGTCCGTATGGTCCGTCCAGGTCAGCTTGGCCGAATTGGTGAGCGTCTTGTTCGAGATGTTGCTCGAGACGTTGAGCGCGACGGTCTGATACCGGAGCGTGAAGCCGTGCAACTGCCGGTCGGGGTTCGTGTTGACGATATCGCCGAGGGTGAACGTCAGCGTCTGGCCGTTGTTCGTGACGACCGGCGTGAACACCGGATTCGAAGGGCTCGACGAGCCGTTGACCGTGATGCCGGGATCGATGACCGCCGTGCCGATCATGTTGACGAAGGCCAGGCCGGCAGGGAGCGTGTCGACGACGATGGCATCCGGCGTCGTGCCCTCCGGCACCCTGATCGTGAGTTCGAAAGTCGCCAGCTCGCCGATGACCGCCTGGGTCCGGCTGTTGTTGGCGTCGATGATCGACGTGTCGACGAGCGACTTCACTACCGCCGGAGACGTCACCGTCACGGTCGTCTCGTCGGAGATGCCGTCCGGCGGGAGAAAATTCGGCCCACCCTCGGTCGACGCATAGTTCGTGAGCGTCGCCGTGTTCGGAATCACGTCGAGCGGCAGCACGGTGGTCAGCAGCTGCAGGTCGTAGGTGATAACGGCAATGTTGTTGCCGGTGTTGATCACCGCGCCCGCCGTAGTCTTGCCGGGGTCGAGGGATCCGGTCGTGGAACTGGGATCGGTGAGCGTGATGCCTGAGCCGAAGAGATCGCCGGTATATGGCAGTAGGCTGCCGGCCCCGTCGGTGATCCGCAGGTTGAGGCCCGTCGCGTTCGTCGGAATCTGCATCTTCGTGGCGTCGAAGGTGTCTTTGAATGCCACGTCAAACGCGCCGTGCTGGCCGCTGCCCGTGTTCTCCACGATGATGCAGAATTTGACGAGATCGTTGCCGAGCACGTTCGAGAGCGTCGCCGTGATCGGCTGCTCGGCGAGGCCGGTGGACGTGACTGTGCCGGTGAACGACGCGCCCGGCACTCCTGGCTGGGAGAACGTGACGCCGGGTGGTGCAATTTCCGGGGGATCGAGTGCGGCCTTCTCGGGATGAAACACGCCCGCGGGGTTGTTGGTGGAGACCACGCCCTTGGTGATCCCCAGCAGCGGCTCCGAGACCTTCACCTGGGCCAGCGCCGTGTTGCTCGTCAGCACGTCGCCGGTTTCATTCTTCTCCTGCTGCTCGGCCTGATTGGTGAGCAGCAGTCCGTCGCCGAACGGCCGATTGGTGGCGGTCACCGTGAACAGGATATCGGTGGTCGACGCCTGGTCGAGGGTGTCTTGAAACGTGCCGAAATCCCAAGTCTCGCTGTTGGCTGCCGCATTGAACGACACCGTCGGGATGATCCGCGAGATCTTCGAGTAGGTGTCGGTCGGTCCGAATTTCCACTGGCCCGACGCCGGGGCCGTCGCGGTCGAACCGCCCCCGGCGAACGTGAGCCCCTGCGCCGCGAAGATTGGCAGCGGCAGGAAGTCGGTGATCGTGTAGTCCTTGATGCTGCTGAACGGAAGGTCGTAGGTGATCCGGAAGGTCACGGCATCGCCGGCCGTGATCGTCGGCGTGCCTGAGACGTTCGTGCCGTTGACTGCATAGACACTCTTGCCGACACTGCCGCTGACAAGCGTCACGGAGGCGGAACTCGTGTCGGCGACCGTGCTGGCAGTGGGGGCGAGGTTGGCGTAATCGAGCACGGTCGCGCTGGTGTCAGCGTTGTCGGCAATCACGTCGCCCTGCACGACGTCGGCGCCCGGTCGCGGTGTCTGCCGATACTGATTGAGAATCTTCGTGCGAAACGTGATCGTGCCGCGGGTGCCCGGCCCGCTTGGCGTGGGATTCGGCAGCGTCGATGGCGAGCCAGTTCCCGTGTTCGGAATCCCCGCGCCGACGAGTTTGCCGTCCGTCACGAGGCCGAGGGCGTCGACCTGTGCCGACACGTCGAAGTCCACATTGGTGGAGCCGTCAGCCTGCACGATGGCCGAGAAATTCGCCGAATCGAACGTGCTCGTGAGCGTCTGCGACTTCTGCGTGTAGGTGATCGTGGGCGTGAATGACGCGTCGAATTCCTGCCCGTCGGTGAGGACGTCGGCGAGGTTGAAGTCGGAGAGAGCGAAATAGTCGCTGACCTGAAAGTTGAGCGTGTATTCGAGCGTGTCACCCGCCCTGGGGGCGCCAGGGTGGGTGAGGTCAGCAACGGTCTTTTGGAGGGCTGTCGTCTTGGCCGTCAGCGTGTGCTTCGAGTCGGGGTCGGTGGGGCTGCTCGTGATCGTCTGCTCATCGGGAAAATTCGGGTTGGTGCTCGTCCACTTCCCCTCTGCCGACGACGTGTTGACCGCCACCGCTGTGCCGCCGGTGCCCAGTGGGATCACGTCGGCATTCGAGGCGTCTTTCTCCGGCACGAAGTAGGTGAACGTCATGACCGCGTCGGACGCGCTGCCGGTGCCGACGACCTGATTGAGACTGCGGCTGAGCGTGCCGCCCGGCGTCGAGGTGGTGGGCGTGCTGACCGGCGTGATCGTCGTCGTGCCGTTGCCACTGACCGTTGTCACCGAGACGAACTGCAGGTTGTTCGGCAGCACGTCACTGAGGAGCATGTCAGTGACCGTCTGGCCGGGTGCGACGGCGATGCTGACGGTGTAGCTGTGGGTGAAGTTTGGGCCGGTCGCCGTCTCGCCCTCGGGCGCGGTCGACGTCTTCTTGATCCGAAAGAGCTGCGGCTGCACCGGATCGGTGCTCTCGCTGCCGAATTCAGCGACGTTGATCGTCGGGTTGCCGGAGCCGTCGACCTGGTACTGGAACCCGCCGGTGGCTGTCACGTCGTAGGTGTGGTTCGGCTGGGCGAGCGGGCTGACCGAGCCGGTGAAGTTGATCACCGCCGCGGGCTGGTCGGGACCGTAGCTGCCGAAGGGCAGTTGCACCACGACCAGCTGATCGCCCGGCTTGCCGCTGACGATCACCGACGAACCGTCGGGATTCTTGGCGAAGGGGTGGGTCGCCTCGCCGGCTGCGTTGAAGGTCAGCACCGTCGTGGTGAGCGACAGGCCGTTGTAGCTCGCGCTGCCCGGCTTGAAGCTGATGCCGTCGTTGGGCGTGGGGGGCGCGTCGCCTGTGACTGGCATCACGATATCGACGAAGGGCGAGTAGCCGATATCGGTGCCGGTATTATCGAACGTGACCGTGAGCGGAATGTCCTGACCGATCAGGCTCGCCAGCACCGGGCCGGCGACCGTGGCGGTCGGCGTCGCCGCCAAGGCATACCGCCGCTCGAGCACGTCGATGCCCAGCCGTTCACGGATCCAACCGAAGGGCTTTCGTGGAAGCCGTCGGCCAACACGCGACACACGGCAACCGCTCCTCTGAGCGGCCCGGCTACTCGGTGCAGACATTGACAACTCCGCTGTTGGACGAGGCGATCGATCGCGTGACAGGTTTTCTACCACCTAAGAGAAACCGCCTCTCCAGGCAGACCTTGTCCCCTTAGTCTTAAGAGCCAAAAGGCGAAAGTCAAAAATACCGCAATCGGCCTGACTGTTTGACAGGCGCGACGGAGAACCGTTACCGATCTGAAAGAGAGGCCATTAACGGCGGATCACGCCGATTCGCAGCGGCGGCAGGATGCTTGTCGAACCGGGCACTGTCGATGACGTGCCGCCCGACGGTGAGGTGTTCTTCTTCACGCCGGGCGTCTTGCCGAACTGTCCCTGAACACTGTAGATCTCCGTCTCGCTGATCGCCGCGGTCCAGACGTCGGCCCGCTGGCCGCTCGCACCTCCGAAGGCCGCGAATGACGCTGCCGGAATCTTGCTCGTGCCGCGGTAGGTCTCCACCTTTGAGCCGCCGTTCACGCCCGCCGACACGAGCACACCCGCCGCCGCCCCGGCTGCACCCGGTAGTGCTGCCACCGAGACGCCGCCAGAGTATCCCTTGCCGATCGGCTTGACCGTATTGACGACCACTGGCGGCGCCGTCACCGCGTTGTAGCTCTTCACGGTGGCTGGCATTCCCGGCCCGCTGCCGACGATCACCTCCGCGATCCCATCCGGTGCGGCCGAGGTCAGGGTCTTCCCGGAGAAGGTGCCGATGTCGGCGGTGGCCACGGTCACTCCGCCACGGAAGGCAGGCCCGAAGGGCTGCACCTGCCGGATCGGCGTGCTGGAGATGCCGCTGCCCGGCGTCACGTTGAACACACGGACAAGGCTCGTCCCTCGCTGCTGGCCGGCGACCAGTTGCGTCGTGCCGACGCCCGTCACGGCACCCGCCGCCACCTCGACACCGCCCGTATAGCCCGCACCAAACGGAAACATCCGATACTGCGGCAGTTCGACGCCAGTCTGCGTGAAGACTCGGACCTGCCCGGGGCGGCCCGGTCCCGGGGCGGTGATGATCTCGTCGATCCCGTCGCCCGTGACGTCGTAGCCGTAGACATGCGCGCCACCGCGGAAGCTCGGCTCATAGGCGAAGAACTGCGTCAGCACCGCCCCTGTTACCGGATCGAGCACCCTGACCAGCGGCGTGCTGTCGCAGCCGATGTCGGTGCCAAGAATCAACGCCGGCGAGAAGGTCGGCGTGTCGCTGTCGGTGGCCGAATCAGTCGTGCCGTCGGGAGCCGTCACGGTGGCCGTGTTGACCAGCGTCGTCGTCGCCGTGGAGAGCGTCTGGGCCACAACCGTGTAGGTCACCGTGCCGCCGACGGCGAGGTCAATCGTCTGGTTGATCGAGCCGGTGCCGACCGTCTGCGCGGAGGAATTGGTGCCGGTGAACACCGCCGTCCAGGTGGCCGAGCCGATCACCGCCGGATCGAGAACGTCCACCACGGTTGCCTGGCTGGCGAAAGTCGGGCCGGCGTTCGACACCACGATCGTGTAAGTGACAGGATCGCCCGGCTTGTAGGTGGTCGTGCCGTCGGTCTTCGTGATCGACATCGCCGTCACGGGCACCGGCGTGCTGATCACCGTCGATGTGTTGTCATCGGGATTCGGGTCCGGGAAGCCCACCGGAGCTGCCACGGTCGCGGTGTTTGACAGCGGCGAGAGGGCATCGGCCGCCACGGCGGCCGTGATCGTGAACGTGGCCGTCCCGCCAACCGGCAGGCTCGTCAGTGTCGTATTGATGTCGCCCGAACCGCTGGCCGGGCCGGCGGCCCCGCCCGCATACGACACCGTCCAGGTTGCCCCGGAAAGCTCAGCCGGCAGCGTGTCGGCTACGGTCGCGGTCGGCACATTGCTCGGACCGAGGTTATTGACCACGAGCGTGTAGGTCAGCGAACCGCCGGGTGTGAATGTCGTCGGACCGGTCTTCAGGATCGTGAGGTCAGCACCAGGAGGAGTGACCACACCGACAGCGTCGGCGGCCGAAAGCGGCAGGCGGGTTGTCGCCCCCGTGCCCGTGACCGACGCCGAATTACTGATGACGGTCGAGTCGGGCACGTCGGCATTGACCGTGACATCAAACGAGACCGTCACCGACCCGCCACCGGCAATATTGCCGAGAAGGCCCGTCACGCCGCCGCCTTGGCTGCCTGTCAGGGAGCCCTGGCTGGACGAGAGGTTGCCCGCGTAGGTCGTGTTGGCCGGAATCTGGTCGTTAAAAAACACGTCCGCAGCGACGTCGGTCGGCAGCGTTGCCCCGCTGTTGTTCGTGACGACGATCGTGTAGCGGAGCGTGTCGCCATCCTGCACGAAGCCGCCGTTCACATCGACGACCGTCTTCGTCAGGTCCAGCTTGGCGGCCAGCAGAACTGTATCGGTGTCGGTCGAGGTGTTGTTGGCCGGGACCGGGTCGGTGGTACCGACCGGCGGAGCGACCGTTGCCGTGTTGACGAGCGACGTCGTGGCGGTGGGGCTCGTCTCGGCGACCACCGTGTAGACCGCGGTGCCGCCGACGGCCAGGTCGATCACCTCGTTGATCGAGCCCGTGCCCGCAGCATTGCCGACCGAGCCGGTCCCTGAGTACACGGCTGACCAGGCCGCCGCGGTGATCGTAGCCGGGAAGGCGTCGGCCACTGTCGCCCCGCGGACAAAGCTCGGGCCTGCGTTGGTCACCGTGATCGTGTAGGTGACCGGTAGGCCCGGCGTGTAGGTCGCGCTCGAATCGGTCTTCACGATCTGCAGATCAGCCACCGGGGCCGCTGTGCTCGTGCCGGTCGAGGTGTTGTTGTCGGGATTGGGATCGGGGTCGCCGTCGGTTGGCGTGACCGTGGCGGTGTTCGTCAGCACGCCCGCGAGCGTCGCCTCGGCCGTCGCCCGCACGGTGTAGGTGGCCCGGCCGCCCTTTGGCACCGTGGCGTTCGTGCTCACGTTACCCGAGCCTGATGCCGTGCCGCTCGCGCCGCCGGTAAACACCGCCGTCCACGTGGCGCCAGTCAGCCCAGCAGGCAGCACGTCTTCGACCAGGGCATTCACCGACGTGCTCGGACCGGCGTTGGTCACCACGAGCGTGTAGGTGAGCGGCTGGCCCGGTGTGTATTTGGCGGGGGCGGTCTTCACGATCGCGAGGTCGGCACCGCCCGCCATCGAAATCCCGACCGTGTCCTCAGCCTGGAGCGGCACACCCGTGACCGAGGCGGTGGCCGTGGCTGTGGCCGTGTTGATGATGGCCGAGCCGAGCGGCGTGCCGGCGTTCACCGTCACGTCGAAGGTCACGGTCGTCGACTGGCCTGCGGAGAGCGTGCCCCCGACCGGCGTGCCGGTGCCGGCCCCGGCACCCGCGCCCAACTGGAATTGCACCGCGCTGCCGAGGAATTCGGCCTGGTCGCGATCAACGGCATCGGTCTTCGCGCCGGCGTTGGCCCCAGCCGAGATCCGCAGCGTGCCGGGCTTGTAGGTGGTGTTGGCCGGGATCGCATCATTGAGGATCAGGTTCGTGGCCGCCTCGGCAGGCAACGGCGTCGCCGGATTCGAGACGACGATCGTGTACCGCAGCGTGTCGCCGCTCACGAGCACGCCGCCATTGAGATCCCGCACGGTCTTCACGACCGTGAGCTTCGCAGGATTCGTGACGGTATCGACGTCGGTCGACGAGTTGTTTGCCGGGTTCGGATCGGTCGTGCCGGCGGGCGCGGTGACGGTAGCCGTGTTGACGAGCGTCGCCGTGGCAGCGGAGGTGGTCATGGCGGTGACGGTGTAGACCACAACGCTACTCGGCCCAATGTCGATCGTCTGGTTGAGCGATCCCGTGCCGCGAACCTGACCGTACAAGTCAGCCTGCCCCTGCGCGATCGTGGCCGTCCACGACGCCGACGTGATGATCGAGGCATCGAACAGGTCAGCGACCACGGCCCCTGTGACAAAACTCGGGCCGGTATTTGTGACAGTGATCGTGTAGACCAGCCGCTGCCCCGGCACGTAGCTCGTGACGCCGTCGGTCTTCAGGATCTGCAGGTCGGCCACCGGCGTCGGATCGCTCGACACGGTCGAGGTGTTGTTGTCGAGGTCGGGATCGATGAGTCCGTCGGTCGCCGCGACCGTCGCCGTGTTTGCAAGCGGCGCGTCGAGCCTGTAATCGGCGGTGGCGGTGATCGTGAAGGTCGCCGTGCCGCCGAGCGGCAGCGTCGTGAGCGTGGCATTCACGTTGCCGGAACCGGATGCGGGGCCAGCTGCCCCGCCGGCATACACGGCCGTCCACGTCGCAGCGTCGAGATCAGCCGGCAGCGTGTCGGAGACCAGCGCATTGGTCGACGTGCTTGGCCCGAGATTCGTTACGACAAGCGTGTAGGTGAGGGGCGAACCCGGCACGTACGTGGCGGGGCCGGTCTTCGTGATTGCCAGATCAGCCCCCGGCGCCGTCATGATCACCGCCCGACCATCGTCCTCGAGTTCCGTGCCGCTCACCTCGCCGAGGCCAGCAGCGCGGGCCGTATTGGTGATCGTCGTGCTTTCCGGAACCCCGGCGTCGACCGTCACGTCGAACGTGATCGTGGCCGACGATCCCGCCGCCAGCGTGCCGATCGTGCCCGTCACGCCGCTCCCCTGGCTGCCGGTGATCGTGCCCTGACTCGACTGAACGGTCCCGTCAACGTAGGTCGTGAACAGCGGAATCACGTCGTCGAGCGTGATGTTGACCACCGACTCCTTGGGGTCGGCCGTCGTCGAGGCCGGATTCGTGACGACGATCGTGTAGCGGAGCGTGTCGCCGCTGACGACAAACCCGCCGTTGACGTCAACGACAGATTTGGCGACCGAGAGCGTGGCCGGCAGGAGCAGCGTGTCGGTGTCGGTGGCGGTGTTGTTGACCGGATTGGGGTCGTTGGAGAGGTCGCTCGTGGAGACTGTGACCGTGTTGGTGAGCGAGCCCGTGGCACTGGCCAGCGTCTGGGCGACGACGGTGTAGACCGCGGTGCCGCCGACGGCCAGGTCGATGTTTTCACTGATCGAGCCCGTGCCCGAGGCGGTGCCGGTCGAGCCTGTGCCCGTGAACACAGCCGACCATGTGGCCGAGGAAATGATCGCGGGATCGAGCGTGTCGTCGACGGCGGCCTGCGATGCGAAGCTCGGGCCGGCGTTGCTCACCGTGATCGTGTAGGTGACGGGCTTACCGGGCACATACTGCGTCTGGCCGTCGGTCTTGGTGACGGAGAGATCGGTGAGGGCCGCCGGAGTGCTCGTGACGGTGGCCTGGTTGTCGTCTGGATTCGGGTCGGGAATGCCAGCGGGGCCGGCCACCGTGGCGGTGTTGGTGAGCGTCTGGTTGAGCGGAAAGTCAGCGTCGGCCGTCGCCGTGATGCGGAATGTTGCCACACTCTTGTTGGGCAGATCAACCGTCGCATTGATCGATCCCGTTCCCGATGTCGGGCCGGTCGATCCGCCGCTGTAGGTTGCCGTCCAGGTCGCGCCGGAGAGACCTGCGGGCAGCGTGTCGCTGACCGTGGCCCCGGTCACCGTGGTCGGTCCCCTGTTGCCTGCCGTGACGATGTAGCTGACCGTGCGGCCGGGGGTGAACGTGGACGAGGCCCGCTTCAAGATGAAGAGATCGGCCGCGGGCGGCGTGGCGATCCCAACGGTGTCGGTCGCTGAGAGGGGTAGGCCCGACGTTGCTCCCGTGGCCGTCACGTCGGCCGTGTTCGTGATCACCGTGCTGTCGGGGATCCCGGCATCCACGGTCACGTCGAACTCGACCTCCGTAAAGGCTCCCGCTGTCAGCGTACCGCCGACGGGAGTGCCGGTGCCCGCGCCGGCACCGGTGCCGAGCTGAAACTGCACGGTGTTCGTGCCGCTGATCCACTCGCCCTGATCGGCATCGACTGCGTCGGTCTTTGTGCCGGCGTTGGCTCCGACCCTGACGCGAAGCGACCCCGGCTTGAATGTCGTGTTGGCCGGCACGACGTCGGTGAGGATGACATTGGCGGCCGCCTCCTGGAGCGACGGAGCGATGCCGGCAGTGCCGCTCCGCACGATGATCAAGTAGCGGAGCACGTCGCCAGCCACGACGAAGCCGCCATTCAAGTCCTGTACCGTCTTGTCGAGGGTGAGATTGCCCGGATTCAGGAACGTGTCGATATCGGTGGCCGAGTTGTTGCTCGGATCGGGATCGGGCAGGCCGGCCGGATTCGTGACGGTGACGGTGTTCGTGAGATCGCCGAATGAGCCCACCCGCACCGGCGCGGTGACGGTGAACGTGGCCGTGCCACCGCTCAAGAGGTCAACGAGCGTGTTGATGTTGCCGCTGCCGGAGGCGGGGCCGCTCGAGCCGCTGCTATACGTGGCCGTCCACGTCGCACCCTCGACCTGACTGGGGAACGTGTCGACGACCGTCGCACCAGTCACATTGCTCGGGCCGTTATTCGTGACCACGATCGTGTAGGTGGTGGTCGTGCCGGGCACATACTGCGTTTGGCCGTTGGTCTTCGTGACCGCCAGATCGGCCGCCCCCTGGGTCGCGATGTCTGCAAAGCCGGTGGTATTGAGCTGGAAGCCGGAGGTCTGGCCCGAGTAGCTGACGTTGGCCGTGTTTTCGATCAGCGTCAGCGGGGGCAGCCCGGCGTTCACCGTCACCTGAAAGGTCAAGGTGGTCGACTGGCCGGGAGCGAGGGTGCCGCCGCTCGTGCCCGAGCCGCCGGCTCCCGTGCCGAGCTGAAACTGCACGGTGCTCGTGCCACTCACAAACTGGGCCTGATCGCCATCTGAGGCGTCGGTCTTGCTGCCGGCATTGGCACCGGCCGTGACCTTCAGCGAGTTGGCCTTATAGGTCGTGCCAGTCGGGATCGCGTCTTGCAGGAGGACGTTGATCGCGTTGTCGAGGGCGGTGGCATCGTTGGCGACCGTCATCGTGTAGGTGAGCACGTCGCCGGCGACCACGTCGCCGCCGTTCTCGTCCACCACGCTCTTCACGACCGACACGTCTGGGGCAAAGAGCTCGATGGCGCTGGTCACGACGCCGGGGTAATACGTCTCGCCCCCGGTCGTCATCGTGATCGTGGCCTTCGTGGCCCCGTTCTTGATGATGCCGTTGGCCTCGATCAGGTCGGCGTCGTAGCCCAACTGGTTGACGTAGTTCGGGTCCTTCGTGGAGACGAGCGTGCCACGGTTGGAGATCGTGCTGTTGAAGAAGTCGCTGACCGGGTTCGCAGGATTCGAGAGCGACTTGCCGTCGAACTTCACGGTGTCGCCCGTCTTGGCGAGGTCGCCCTCGTAGGCGATGAAGCCGAGCGTGGCCTTCACCGGCCCCTGAAGCGGGGCCTTGAAGCCGTCGATCAGGATGTCGACCGACTTGTCGCTCGAGGGCGTCGTGGCCACGCTGCCATAGCCGTCGAACACGGTCAGGTTGCGGGCCGGCTCGCCAGGCGCGCGATAGGCCACCACGAGTGACCAGCCGGCATAGAGGTCGTCCTTGTCTTTCTGCGCCTGGACGTTGGCGAGCGTGTAGGTGCCGGCACCCGCCCCCGCCACCAGCGACGTCACGTCCTTGAAGCTCTGGTAGTCGTTGCCTTTGCTGCCGACGAGCGAGCCGGTGAGGTCTTGATAAGCCCCGCCTGGGGTCATGAACTTGACCGTGTTGCGCAGGGCCGTCGCCGCGTTCAGTGTGCTGCCGCTTGTGCGAGCGCCCCAGTAGAGGCCTGCGAAGAGCACCTGCGATCCCGCCGGCATGACAAGATCGGACCGGCTGGAGTTGAACGTGGTCGGGTCGCTGTCGACGTCGACATACGTCATCGGGAAGTCGTTATTGGCCACCTTGCTACCGACACCGTTCTGGGCGTTGACGGCATTCGGATCGCTCGCCGGCGCCGTCATCAGCGTGTTGGCGGCAAATGTGATGTCGCCGGTGTCGTTGGTCTCGTAGCGGACGGTGAACGGCGTTGTGACGGCGAGGGCCAGCCGCCGCTCGAGTTGCTCCGACGCCAGTTCACGGCGTTGGGACTGGGTGCCGCGGGACCGGCGTCGCGACGCGCGAACCGCACCAACGAGAGAACGGGCGAAGAGACCACGACTCGAAGTACCCATCAGCACCTACCCCTGACATGAAGACATGCAAATCTCTGCTGGAACGGCAGCCGCGACCTACGAGCCGATGCTCACCACATCGAACGCTTCGCACAACTGCCAAGCCATCCGCCATACAGATTGCCCAGCCCCTTCAAGTTCGCCCTCCTGCTGCCCAAAGTCAAGGAATTTCAATGATTGCGGGATGTAGCGACGAAACGGTCGCCAGCTGGCAGAAAACCGCAGTCGCCAGGACGCAAAGTCGCCGCAGACTGCCGAACATGAACTCCCGCGGGCGGTTTTCTGGCCCGACCGCAACGATCCTCATGCCCCCTGCCGGCGGTGCCGAAGAAAACGGTTGTAGCGGGTGTTCCCGTCGTTCCCGTGGTACGGATCGTAGCGTCACAATCATGGCTCACTGTCCGCCCCCTTCGTCAGCCCGCCCGCGATGGGCCTCGACCCTCGCCGTGGCCGTGGCTGCGCTCGTAGCGGCGTTGTGCGGTCGGCTGCCAGCAGCAGAAACGGCGTACGCGCAGGATGAACGCAACTACGCCGTCTTCGACGCGATCTTTCTGCAGCGGAACAACGCGGCCATCAACCGACCGCTGGTGGTGTCAGGATCGTCCAGTACGAGCGTGCCCCTGATCACGGCGGGCGACCCGACGAGCACGATCGGCACCGGAGCGCGGCTGCTCTACGGCAACTATGGCGAGGACGACATCGGCTGGGAGGTCGGCTATCTGGGCGTCTATGGCATGAATGCCGCCAGCACAGCCACCAGCGCCGGTGGGTCCCTCGAGGCCCCCGATCCCACCTTCGCCACCCAGTCGGGATTGAACGGCGGGTTTTCCGCCCGGGTCACCGACACCGCCTCGATCAACTCTGCGGAAGTCAACCTCGTCTTCCACGAATACGACGGCGGCTACAACCGCCGGTCAGGCCGGCCCTGGCAGCGGTGCGACGGCTACGACGGCGGGCACGTTGACTGGATCGGCGGCTTCCGCTGGGCCAATCTCCAGGATGAGGCAGTTCTGGCGATCCCCCGGGGAACGTCGCCGCAGTCGGCCACCTACACCGTGGATGCGAGCTCGAATCTGTTCGCCGCGCAGGTGGGCACCAGGGGCCGCATGGCCTTTGAACGCTGGGCTGTCGAGGGCTGGATGAAGATCGGCATCGCCGGCACGATGCTCTCGCAGTCGCAGACCCTATTCGATCCTATCCCACCAACACCGTTTCGAGTTCCAAATCCATCATCCTCCGACAAAGCCGGCATGGGGATGATCGCCGACATGAATCTCTCCGCGATCTATCGCTTCAACGAGGTCTGGGGCCTGCGGGTGGGCTACAACCTGCTGTGGCTGACAGGCGTGGCACTGGCTCCGGACCAGTTCGACTTCTCGCCGAGCAGCGTCGGCGGCACCAACCTCAATGGCTCAGGCAGCATGTTCCTGAGCGGTGCCAATCTGGGACTCGAGGCACGCTGGTAGCACAGGGCCACGGGAATCCGCGTCGGACTGCACTCGACTACGCGATGGCGTTGAGCTTGACGTAGAAGACCAGCGTCGCGTTGGGACCGATCTTGGGCAGACTGCCCGCGGCACCGTAGGCCAGATTCCCCGGGATGATGAACTGCGTGATCCCGCCGACCTTCATGGTCTTCAGGCCTTCGGTCCAGCCCTTGATCACTCCGCTCAGCGTGAACTGCAAGCCTTGGTTGCTATCGAACATGGTGCCGTCGAGCAGGTAGCCAGCGTAGTCAACCGTCACCTTGTCGGAGTCCTTTGTCGGACTGGCACCGGTGCCGTCCACAAGCACCTTGTACTGCAGTCCCGACGCGGTCGTGATCAGCCCCTTGTCTGACCGGAACGTGGCGGCAGAAAGCCCCTGCGAGCCCGCGATCCCGGCCAGTCCGCCCTGCCGCACGCCTGCGGTGCTGTAGTACCTCAGCGACGCCTCACCGACCCCTCCCTGCACGACATTGATGCGGTCGAGGCGACCGTCGCCGTCGTTATCGATGCCGGCAGTGACAACCGGAGCACTGCGGGTGGCCAGATCGGAGAAGGCGGCGAAGCGGGCGAGGCGGGCATTGGCTGGCGTGCCGAGACGGCCGTCGTAGACGTCGACGAGTGAACTCCCACCCCGCCCCTGCGACACGATGATGTCGGGAATGGAGTCCACGTTCACCCGGCCAGTCGTCACCGACAAGCTTCCGCTGGCGGTGCCGCTGAAGGGGCGAATCGTGTCAACCACGGCAGGCACCGAGTTCAACACGTCGTACACCCGAACGACCGGTGCCATGCCGGCGGCACTGGCCACCACGAGTTCGGCCTTGGCGTCCTGCCGCAGGGCATCCACAACACGGCCGTTGGTCACCGTGCCGAAGTCGGCTGCCGCGATCGCGGCGCCGCCGGTGCCGGCGCGGAATGGCACGAACGACCGCAAGAGCGTTAGCGGGCCGGTCGCAGCCGCCGGCGTGGACTCATAGACCTTCACCTCACCGGTGCCGAACGACTTGCTGACCGCGACATCGTTCAGCCCGTCGCCGGTGAAATCAGCCACCACCAGATTGAGTCCACGTTTATATGCCTCACCAAAGGGCTGCAGGTTGTAGCGGACATCCTTGACGAGGGTCACCGTGCCGTCCGAAGCGACGTTCTGCTGGAAGACCACCAGTTCGCCAACGCGGCCGAAGTTGGGAACGGCGAGCAGTTCGTTCTTGCCGTCACCGTCGAGATCGCCAAGCGCCGTCCGCACGCCCGTCTTGAAATCGGGTTCGAAGGCAAACGCCTGGGCGATCAATGCTCCCGTGGCGGGATTCACCAGCCGCACCAGCGACGTGCTCGACCAGCCAGCGTCGTCTGCGACGGCGATCGAATTCGGGACGAACCGGTCAGTGTCGGTGGCCGAGTTGTTTGAGGTGTTCGTTTCATCGCTGGCTGGCGCCACGCTGGCCGAACTGACCAGATCGCCCGTCGCAGCAGTCCCAACGTTGGCGATGATCGTGAACACCGCCTTGCCGTTGGCAGGGAGTGTGACCTTGGTATTCAGATCGCCGGCGCCCACGGACGTTCCTGTGGCGCCGCCCGTAAAGGCAGCCGTCCACGTCTTCTGCGTGATGGCATTCGCCATCTATGTCGTCAGCGCCGCGTCGGTGGCGGTGGCGTCGCCCTTGTTCTCGAGCGTGAGGGTGTACACGACCTGCGAGGCGGGCGAATAAAACGTGCGGTCGATGTTGGCGGCGATGTTGTCGTTCAGCGACAACACCAGATCGGCCGCCATCAGGCTCCGCTGCTCGAGCTGCTCGAGGTCGCCCAGTGCCAGGCCCAACTGCTCCCAGTTCCCGAGCCCATGCCGACGGGCACGGAGCGTGCCGCGGCGCTTCCTGACCGACCGGTGCATTCCGGTGGCCGATGAACGAACAGGGAAAAGTGACAACATTCGCATGGGACAACTCCGAGAGAGACGATCGACATCTCTACGCTCAGGAGTATCCCATGGTTCACAAAGGG
>JBIIOL010000271.1:0-5245 GCA_044336965.1 Pirellulales bacterium
CGCGGGAGACCAACCGGCAGGCGGCCCTCGTCGATGGCATCGTCCACAATACCCACGCCCTGGCTAGTTCCTCGGAGGAACTGACGAGCGTGAGCCAGCAGATGAGCGCAGCGGCCGAGGAGACCACCGCGCAGGCCAACCTCGTGTCGGCAGCCGCCGAGCAGGTAAGCAGCAACGCCGGCACGGTGTCGGGCTCGATCGAAAATCTCGTGGCCAGCATCCACGAGATCGCCAAGAGCGCCCAACAGGCGGCCTCGGTCGCCAAGCAGGCGGTCGACATGGCCGGCACCGCCTCGACCACCATGGACGCCCTGGGACGATCCAGCGGGGAAATCGGGAAGGTCGTGAAGGTGATCACATCGATCGCCGAGCAGACGAACCTGCTCGCCCTCAATGCCACGATCGAGGCCGCCCGCGCCGGAGAAGCTGGCCGGGGATTCGCCGTGGTCGCCAACGAGGTCAAGGAGCTCGCCCGCGAGACCGCCCGCGCCACGGAGGACATCGGGGCCAAGATCGAGGCCATGCAGAGCGATACCCGACGGGCCGTGACCGATATCAGCGGAATTCGCGACGTGATCGAGTCGATCGATGCCCTGCAGACCAGGATCGCTGCGGCCGTCGAGGAGCAGTCGGTGACGACCAGCGAAATCAGTCGCAACATCGGCGAGGCGACCACGGGTTCGTCCGAGATCGCCGAAAACATCGTGCAGGTCGCCCAGGCAGCGCAGAGCACGGCGGAGGGTGCGTCGAACACCCAGGTGTCGTCGCAGGAACTCGCTCGGATGGCGCAGGCTCTGCAGCGATTGGTCGACGAATACCGGCGGTCCTGACGGGCTGACAAACAGTCAGGGAGGGTGCAGCCGTGCGAGCACTGGTCGTCGATGACTCGAAACCGAGCCGGAGCATCGTTGCGCGCGTGCTCCGAGATCTCAAGTTCGAATGCTCGGAAGCAGCCAACGGACTCGAGGCGCTCGCCGCGCTCTCCACGTCGGCCCGTCCCGATGTGGTCACGATCAACTGGCACATGCCGGTGATGGACGGCATCGAGCTGCTCCGCAGGCTGCGGGCCGCTCCCGCCCACCGCGACCTCAAGCTGCTGATGGTCTCCACCGAGACCGACAACGACAGCATCGCGGCAGCGATCGCCGCGGGTGCCAACGATTTCCTCGCCAAGCCGTTCACACCCGAGGCGCTCGCCCGCAAGCTCGTCTCCCTCGGTGTCTGCACGACGGCCGAGGCGGCTTCCGCCGGCGGCCGAGGTCCGATCCGCGTGCTCATCGTCGACGACTCGGCCACGATCCGCAGCGTGCTTTCGGCCACGCTGGGAGCCGATCCCGATCTGCGGGTCGTGGGAACGGCCATCAACGGACAGGTCGCCCTCACGAGCATCGCCGCCAGCCCGCCCGACATCGTGCTGCTCGACGTGGAGATGCCCGTGCTCGACGGCATCTCGACCCTGCGAGAGATTCGCCGCATGCACCCAAAGCTGCCGGTGCTGATGTTCTCGAGTCTCACCGAACGGGGCTCGAAGGCCACGCTCGACGCACTCCTCGCCGGCGCCAACGACTACGTCGCGAAGCCCACCGCGCAGACCCCCGACGAGATAGCCGCCAAAATCCGCGACGACGTGATCGTCAAGATCAAGACACTGGTGCCGCGGGGAGTTCCGGTCGCACGGGCAGTCCCGACCGCTGTGACGCGGCCTCCGGTGCCGGCGCGACGCGAGCCGATCCGGGGCATCGTCATCGCCGTATCGACAGGCGGTCCGACGGCGCTCGCCGAGGTCTTGCCGGCCTTCGCCGCCTCGAGCCGGGTGCCGGTGCTGATCGTGCAGCACATGCCGGCATTCTTCACAGCCCAGTTGGCGGAGCGGCTTTCGCGGCTCTGCAACGCCACGGTGAGAGAGGCGCAGGCGGGACAGGAGATCCGTCCGGGTGACGTGCTGCTCGCGCCGGGCGGTCGCCATCTCGAAATCACCAGTGACGGCACCACCGAACGGGTGCGACTCACCGACGACCCACCTGAAAACTCCTGCCGACCGGCGGCCGACGTGCTCTTCAGGTCGGCGACACGCGTGTGGGGCGGCGGCACGCTCGGCATCGTGCTCACCGGAATGGGCCGCGACGGCCTGCAGGGCTCACGAAAGATCGTTGAGGCTGGGGGATTGGTGATCGCGCAGGACGAGTTCACGAGTGTGGTCTGGGGGATGCCCGGCGAGATCGTTCGCGCAGGGCTCGCCGATGCCATCCTGCCACTCGCGCAGATCGGCGTCGAGGTTGCCATGCGGCTGAAACGTCGGGGCGGCTGACGCCCGGGAAAGGCTCGCATGAAGGTCGGCGCGGCACAGTTCACATTCCTCTGCGAACTGCTTCGCAAGCGTACCGGCGTCGTCATCGATGGCTCGAAGGAATACTTGGTCGTCGCGCGGCTGATGCCGATCGTCAGGCAGCGGAAAATTCCGAGTCTCGACACGCTCCTCGATCGGATTCGCAAGGGGCTGGACCCGTCGCTCGAGCGAGACGTGCTCAGCGCCATGATGACCCACGAGACATCCTTCTTTCGGGACAAGAGTCCGTTTGAAACGCTCCGCACGATGTTGATCCCAGAGCTCATCGCCCGACGGGCCGCTCAGCGACAGCTCGTTTTTTGGTCGGCCGCCTGCTCCACCGGACAGGAGCCCTATAGTCTCGCCATGCTGCTGAACGAGCATTTCCGTGGGCTGCTCGACACGTGGCAGGTGCGGATCATCGCCACCGACTTCTCGGAAACCGTGCTCGCGCGGGCCCGCGAGGGGGTCTTTTCCGATCTCGAGGCCACCCGCGGTCTGCCCCCCGCGTTGCTGCAGAAGTATTTCCGGCCGCTGCAGGGGAAATGGAGCATCTCGCAGGACTGTCGCCGGCTCGTGGAATTCCGTTCACTCAACCTCAACGCCACCTGGCCGATGATGCCACCGTGCGACGTCGTCCTCGTCCGCAACGTCATGATCTATTTCGACGTTGCCACGCGGGCAACGCTCGTAGAGCGGATGCGGAAGATCCTGCGGCCCGACGGCGCGCTCTTCTTGGGGGGCGCGGAGACGCTCATCGGCATGGACACGGGCTACGAACGCCTCACCGGCGCCGGCTGCAGTTACTACCGGCCCAAGCCGCGGTGATGATCGTCCCCGCCAGTTTGTGCAGCTCCGTCGCTACGGCCGCCATTCGACGCCGAGGATCGAGACGTCGTCGAGCGGCCCCACGGGCTGGCACCAATCTTCCACCCGCTGGAGCAGCGCCCCGACGCTTTCCTCCAGCGGCCGTGCGCGGGTGGCAGCGAGAACACTGGCCATCGCGTCGTCACCGAGCTGCTGACGATCCTTGTCCATCGCCTCCGTCACGCCGTCGGAATAGAGGTAGATCCGGTAGCCTGGCGCCAACTGCAGCGTCTGCTGCTCGTATTCGACGTCTGGCACGAAGGCGATCGGAAAGCCCTCGACGGGATGAAACTCAGGGGTGCCGCCGGTGGGCACCCGCACCAGCGACGGATGCCCGCCGGAGACGAAGTCGAACCGCCCCGTCGGCAGGTGCAAGACCCCGTAGAGCATCGTGAAGTAGAGCCCCGAAAACTCGTCGGCATGAAACAGCCTGTTGAGTTGCGTCGCCACCTCGGCGGGCCGGACGACGGCGATCCGGCCGTCCGCTCCCTGCCGCACGAGCAACGACTGCTCCGACACCTTCGGCGTGAGAAACCGGCCCACGGTCACCGCCATCAGCGACGAAGGCACACCGTGGCCACTGACGTCGACGACAAAAATCCCGGCGTGCTCGTCATCGAGTGGAAAGACGTTGAGAAAATCGCCGGCGAGGCTGTGGCATGGCACGTAACGCCATGCCACATGCGTGGACGGGAGCGTGACGTGGGCAGACGGCAGGAGCGACTGCTGCACCTTGGCTGCCGCCTCGAGGTCGCGGACCATCTGCGAGTTGATGCGGGAGATGCGATCATTCAGATCGGTCAATTCGGCGTTTGTCCGCTGCAGATTGTCCCGGGCGACCGAGAGATCCTGATTGGCGACGACCAATTCCTGGTTCTTGGCGACGGCGTTCTCGAACGTCGACACGAGGAGGTTGAGCACCTGCTGACGGCCGGCCTTCACGCGAAACTGCTGGCCGGCGAGCGTCACCTCCAGCGTGGCCGCCTCGGTGTCACTCTCGGCCCCGTCGAGCGGCGTTGCCAGGAGCGACTGAATACGACCGAGCAGAAACTCGGGCTCGTAAGGCTTCGTGACGTAGTTGTCAGCGCCCGCGTCGAGGCCGCGGATGATGTCGATCGGATCAGCCAGCGTCGACAGGAGGATAAACGGCAAAGTCTTGAGCGAAGGATCCGTCTTCACCGCCTTGCAGAACTCGTAGCCGGTCATCACCGGCATCTCGATGTCGGAGACGATGATGTCCGGCCGCCGCTCGCGGACCAGGGCGAGCGCGTCGGCTCCTGTCTCTCCCCACCGGACGGTGTGGCCGGCGTCGGTGAGACGACGGATGAGCATCTTCGCCTGGATGCGACTGTCTTCGGCGATCACGACGTCGACGTTGCTGCGAAGGGTACCCCTGTCGGCTAGAGGCACCGGCTGGGCAGAAACGTCTGAATTCATCGCGGTGACTTCCGGGATGCTCGCGACGCTCAGGCTTCAAACGCCGCCAGGCCGGCGGGAGCGTCGTTGTAGATCTTGAACAGCTTGTCGAGGTTGGTGAGCTTGAAGACCTGGAAGATCTCCGGACGGATGCTGCACATCTTCAGCCGGCCCTTGCCCGCACCGATCTTGCGGTGGAGCTGACCGAGCAGGCCGAGCATGGCGCTCGACATAAACTCAACGTTCGAGAAGTCGAGCAGCATGTCCGGCCCGGCGGCATTTCCCATCAGCCGGTTGATCTCGGTCTTGATCTCATCGAGCACCGTGTCGTCGAGGATTTTCTTGTCCTTGAACAGCACGATGTGGATGTCGCCCTTTTTGGCGGTCTGGATGCGACGGTACTGGTCCATGTCTGGTGTGATTCCCGGGGAAACGGACGATCCGCGGCGGGCCGCGAGCGAATCGTAAGCTTATCCGGTTTGTGAGGGTCGTGCCAGCGGACGGCGGCGGCACCCGAAAAACCCTGTTTCTACGGGCATGTTTCACCGCTGAACCAGGGCATACCAGGCGGAAAAACCTCCCCAGACTGTGAGACCCTACCGACCGGGGTGATAGCTATGACCCTTGCACTCCAGA
>JBIIOL010000272.1:0-5244 GCA_044336965.1 Pirellulales bacterium
GGAACTTGCCCAGCGGGGAGGGGGCGTGCTTTCAGCGCCGGTCAATTATCCCATCCGGCCGCAGGAGATCATGCGGTCGCTCGTGATGGCGCTTTACCGCCGCGGCGTGATCCTCGGTGAACTCGCGCGCGAGGGTGCCGCCATCGACGAGGCGTCCAAGGCCTTGATGCGGCGGCCAGCCCCTCCCAATCATTATTCGCAGTCATGGATCGACATCGCGCTTGGAACGGCGCTCTGGTCTCAGGGCAAAGCGGAGCAGGCGCAGCCGCTACTCGCCCGCGGCCTGCTCGTGGGGAATCAGTTCGATCATGCGCTGACGTCGTGGGGACTGATCGTGCTGGGCCGCATCGCCCTCGCCAGCGATCAGCCGGCGGCTGCTGCCCAGTACTTCGAGGAGGCCACCTACACAGCCGCCGACTACGGCGATGCGAGGGCGCTCGAGGAGGCGTTTCGCCTGGCGGCCTCGGCCTATCTGGCAGCGGGCACTCGGGGCGTGCCGCCATCGATCCGTGGCGGGGCGGAGTGGTCGCGAACCACGCTCCCGGTGTTGCGCGCGATCCTCCTCGGCCTCGAGGCCGAGGCCTTTGCCGTTGCGGGCGACACGCAGGCGGCGGCGGCGAGTTTGGCGGACATCGACGGCCGCCTGATGCGCGGTGATCCGGGCCGTGGAATCGCCGGCGCCCAGCAGGCCTACGCCATGGCCTTGACCGCCTATGCCGCCGGTGAAGTGGCTGGGGGCGACCGGGAACTCGACCGTGCCGTGATGATCGCCAGCCGCCGCGATCCGACGCTCTTTCAGACCTCGCGGCTGGTCGAAATGCTCATGGCCGGCTTCGGCGGCATCTCGGATCGTCAGGCAGATCTGCTCTTCGCGACATTGCTCGGCGATCCTTCACCACGAGAAACGGCGATCGATCCGCTCGCCTCGCTTGTCAAACTCGGTGCGCCGCGGGCCGAGGCCTTCGAAGTATGGAACGCGGCGGCCTCGCGCCGCGGGAGTGACGCCGCCCTCAACGCCGCCGAGGCATCCATCCGCAGCCGCTGGCTGGTCGCTCAACCGGTCGGCGGCCGTCGCACGGCGGTCGAATCACTGCTCGGCGCCGACCCCGAACGCCTGCCGCGTGCCGATGCCGCACGACGTGCTGCGCTGCTGGCCCGCTACCCGGATCTTGCAGCCGTGCTCGATGCCATGACCAAGGTGCGGACGCCGCTCACTGCCAGCCTGCTCGCAGCGGACGGCGCACCGGTCGATGGTGCTGCGAACGATGGGCCACGGCAGCAGGTTCCCGGCGAAGCTGCTGCGTGGCGGGAATACCAGCGGTTATCGGATCGGTGTCGCCAGTTCGTTGCGTTGCTTTCCGCCGGACGCGATGCACCGCCGCTCGGCATGCCGCCCCTCATGCCCGCTGCGGAGGTTCGGCGGCGTCTTCATCCCAAACAGTTGATCCTGTCGTTTCACTGGACGTCGGTGGGGCTTCAGGCGGCGCTTGAATCGCACGATCGTGTCGCCACATGGCAGGTGAGGCAGCCGGCGGCGGTCGCCAAGGAAATCGTCACGCTCGCCAAGAGCCTGTGCCTGTTCGATCCGATCGCACCGGTGTCGACCGAGCGGCTCGTGGCCCGCGACTGGCAGGCTTCTGCGGAGCGGATCGAACGGTTGCTTTTCGAAAACTCGAAGGTCGAACTCGCCTCCGGCATCGACGAACTCGTGATCGTGCCTGACGGCATGCTCTGGTACCTTCCGTTTGAACTGCTTCCCGTCGGATCTGCCCGTCCTGCCGGCGCCGCACAGCGGCCGCCCCCACCGCAGGCCGTTGTCGCGGACTCGACTCGGCGGCGGAGCCGGGACGGGGGTGACGAGCAGGCCGAGTCGACACGGCTGCATGAAGTCTGTCGCGTTCGTTACTGCCCCACCCGCAGTCTCGCGGTGCTGCGTTTCGAGACACCAGGCACCGACGGACCCGTGGGAATCTATACCGGCCGGTTGTTTCGCGGAGACAAACCCGCGATCGCGCAGGCGTGGGGCGCGCGGCTCGCTGATTCGCTCGACCGCGCCGTTGTGCTCCCGACACCCACGCCGGCGGCGCCGATGCCGCTGGTGGCGTCGCTCGTCGATACGCTCCTCATCTTTGACGAACTGTCTGGAGACGGTCCGGTGTCCGCACGCCCCCTGTTCTCGATCCAGGGCGGCAAGCCGGCCATGACGTTTGGCGATTGGCTGGGGTCTCCCAGCAAGCGGCCGCGGTGCATCGTGCTGCCGGGCTTTCAGTCTGCAATGGCCGGTGGGTTGGCAAAGCTCCCCGCGCGGCCGGGTGAAGACATCTTTCTGGCAGTCACCGATCTGGTGGCTGCAGGCGGCCGCACCGCGCTGGTGAGCCGCTGGCGGATGGGCGGAAAGACAAGCGTCGACCTCGTGGAAGAGTTTCTCAGGGATCGAAACGTCTCCGAGTCCGAGACCGAGGCTCCGTCGGCGGCGGAGAGTTGGCAGCGGGCCGTCGACATGGCCACGGCCGAGCAGCCCGACGTGGGCCGCGAACCGCGGCTGAAGCAGTCGCCTCAGGCGGTGCTTTCCGATGCCCGGCATCCTTTCTTGTGGGCGGGCTACATGCTCGTCGATTGTGGCAGGGGACGCTACGACGATCCGCCGCCTCCCGGAGCCGCCCTCCCGGGGAAGCCGGCCCAGCCTCCGGTGATCCCCAATCAACCGGCTGCTCCGCAACCCGCCGCTCCCCCGCCGGCCGCCGCGCCGGGAGCTCCACCGCGAGGCCCGCTCAATCCGGCGATGCCTCGTCCCAGGTGAAGTGGCACTCACGAAAAGGTTCAGTCTCGCTTCCATGGACGATCTTCTCCCCTCCGGCCCGCTGACCGGACTCCTCGCGCTCGCTGCCGTGTCGTTCGTGGCTGGCGCCGTGAATGCCGTGGCAGGCGGCGGCACGATCCTCACGTTTCCCGTGCTGGCTGCGATCCTGCCGGCCGATCCGGCGCGGCTGGTCGTGGCGAACGCGACCAGCACGATCGGTCTCTGGCCGGGCGCGGTCGCGGGGGCATGGGCCTATCGGGGTGAACGCGTCGGACAGCCGCCATGGGCGCTATGGCTGTTGGTGCCGAGTTTGGTGGGAGCGGCGGTGGGGGCCGTGCTGATGCTGGTGCTTCCACCGCAGTGGTTCGCCGCCTGCGTGCCCTGGCTGATCCTCACGGCGGCGGTCGTCTTCGCGTTGCAGCCCCAGCTCTCGCGGCTCGGCAGCATGGCCTCGCGGTCCTCCACGACCGTCGCGCCGTCATCCCCGGGGACTGCCGCCACGCCGACGCCGGCTGCATCACGTCTCGTGCTCGCCTGCATCCTCCAATTCTTCGTGGCGGTCTACGGCGGCTACTTCGGCGCCGGGATCGGCATCATGATGCTGGCCGTACTGGGCGTGCTGGGCCTGGGTGATATTCACAGGATCAATGCCGTGAAGAATGTGCTCGGCATGGCGATCAATGGAACGGCGGCCGGATTGTTTGCGGCGGGCTCGTTCCTCGGTTCGCAGGATGTGTCATGGTTGCATGCCGCGATCATGGCGGTGGCTGCCGCCCTCGGCAGCTTCGCCGGGGCGGGCGTGGCCCGCCGTCTGCCGGCCCCTTTCGTGCGCCGCTGCGTGGCCCTCATCGGTTTCGCACTGGCCGCCTATTATTTGTGGCCTGCCTAGAAACGGTGCCAGCCACCAAATTTGGGCAATCTGTCATCTTCTCCAGTTTTGGTGGCTGGCACCTTTTTGGGAGTGACCCTTGATGCTCGTCCGCACCACAGACCTCACGAAACGGTATGGCAGCTTCACCGCTCTCGATGGCTGTTCGCTGTCGGTGCCGGAAGGCGTGATCTTCGGGCTGCTCGGACCCAACGGCGCGGGCAAGACCACGCTGCTGCGGCTGCTGCTGGGCTACATCACGCCCACGTCTGGAACCGCAACGGTGGCCGGCTTCGACTGCGTGCGGGAATCGCTGCAAGTGCGGTCCCGTACCGCCTACCTGCCCGGGGAGGCGCGGCTCTTCCGCCGCATGAACGGCCATCGCGTGCTCGACTTCTTCGCCAGCCTGCGGCCCGGCTGCCGCCGCGACGTGGCCACCGGCGTGGCCAGACGGCTCGACCTCGACTGCTCCCGGCAGGTGGCCCGCATGAGCACGGGCATGCGGCAGAAGCTGTCGCTGGCCGTCGTGCTCGCGATGGAGACGCCGCTGGTGATCCTCGACGAGCCAACGGCGAATCTCGACCCGACCGCTCGGGCCGAAGTGCTGGAACTTGTGCTCGAGGCCCGCGCGGCCGGCCGCACGGTGATCTTCTCGTCGCACGTGCTCTCGGAGGTCGAAGACACGTGCGACAATGTCGCGATCGTACGGGCAGGGCGGGTCGTCCATGAGCAGTCGCTCGACCACCTCCGCCGCTGCCATCGCATCAGGGCGCAGCTCACCGGCCCGCTCGGGCCAATTCCGGCCGAGTTGGCGACGAGCGTGGCGATCGCGGAGCAACGCGACGGTACGGTGGTCCTCGAGGCGGGCGACTCGCTGGCGCCGCTGTTGGGCTGGCTGGCGACCCTCCCGCTGAGTGAGGTGCGGATCGAGCCGGTGGGCCTCGCCGCTGTCTATGATCGTTTCCACCGCGCGGGATGATACAACACAGTCATGTGGAATACCGCCATCTGGAAGAAGACGTGGGGGGACCAGCGAGTGCTGGTGCTGTCGCTCGTCGCATTGTGGACCGCGTTTCCGTGGATCTACATCTGGCTCTCCGCGCAGATTCCGATGCCCGCGTTCCAGGATGTGCTCCTGCGGGCCATACCGAAGGACTGGCAGCGGCTCTCGGGCGTGCCGTTCACGGAGGTTGCGACGCACGCCGGCCGCGTGGCCCTCGCCTTCGTCGATCCTGTGGTCGTGCTGGCGGCCACAGTGTGGGGCATCACCCGGGGCAGCGATGCCGTTTCCGGCCAACTGGAACGTGGCACGATGGAGATGGTGCTTGCGGCACCCGTGCGGCGTGTGGCCGTGTTCGCGACGCAGGCATTGGCAACGACGGCCGCTGCGGCCCTGCTCTGCGGCGTGCTGTTCGCGTCGGTTTGGGGGGCGATTGCGTTCGGTCCCTGGGCGGGTAAGGTCGATCCGTTCCGGTTCCTGCCAGCGGCCGCGAACGTGTTCGGGCTGATGGTCTGCATGGCCGGCATTGCGGCTGGCGTCTCTGCCGCCGACAGCTACCGCTGGCGGACGGTCGGC
>JBIIOL010000635.1:0-5224 GCA_044336965.1 Pirellulales bacterium
GGCGCCGGCCACAGACAAGGTCGCAGAGATTAACGCCAACGGGGACATTGGTTGGGTAGAGTATTTGCATCAGGGACAAAGAGCCCAACCTCTGAAAGGAGTCTCCTGCAAACAAAAACAGCGAAATTTTCTCAGACCGAAATAAATCATAATCGGAATCCCGGGTTCATCAAAGACAGCTTATTTATTTGGCCGGACGATGGCATATAAGGCGTTTTTTGCCTCCGGCGATAAATATATATTCATCTTCATCGCCCCTTCGGGAATTGTCTGCCACTGGCGGTGCCAGCTATTTTGCGAGGAATAGTCGAGGAAAACGCGATTCCACGAGAGCCTGCGTCCGTCTGCCGACCAGCACGACAAATCAAAAAAAGCACCCGAAGGGAGCAAAGAGTTCCACTTTACCTCCACGCCCAAGAGTGCGCCTGCTTTCACGGGAACATCTCCGTCGGTCCAAGGCTGGCCCACGAATTTAATCGGGCCCCTTTGAACCTCAGAATCTGAGCGGATACGATAGAGGCGCACCGAATCGGCTCTGGTTTGGGCTGCTTCGAGTTCTAAGTATTTTTCACTGAACCGGGGTGAGAAAAAGCCGGCCCACTCGCCTTCGGGTCGGTTATTGATCCACGTTGAAGTTGTATTCCAAACAATATGGGTGATTCCGACGGTTTTCATCACCCGAAGAATAGTTTCGTCTGAGTCGCCCTGAGGATTACCGGGCAGTATCGAATACAGAGGGCCTAACGCGCGGCTATCGCCGTGCGGATGAGCGATCGTGCGCCCGATAAACGTCAGGTGGTCGCGGGTGCCTGGCACCTGCCATACGATGGCCTTCGATCCTAACTCTGCGTTGACCTTTCTCGCGAGAACCGAAGTTGGAAGGTAAATGGCGAGAAACTGCTCGGCGGTCTGGTTACTCGAAAGAAATTCCCTCGGGAACGCAGGACCGGCGGTGTTGTTCCACATCCAAGCGGTTGGCCGGGAATAACCGAGGACCACTCCGAGGCCGATGGCCACGAGTCCAGTCCAATATGTTTTAAGCCAATGCACATTGGGCAAACTTCCTGAGTTGGCGATCGCTGCAGCCGTGCAGGCGAGGGCAGGAAGCGAATAACGCAAGTTTTGCTCTGTGAGGATCCATCCGATCCAGAAAGCCGCCGCTGCCACCCACCAGCGCCGTGCTTTCGTGCCGCTCCACGGCCAGAGCGCGATCGCAAACAGCGTCAGCAGCCAGTTGGCGGGATGGTAGGTTCCGAGTTCGACGTAGGAGCCGGGCGAGAGAACGGTGCGAAATGGGAGAGCAAAGGTTTTTAGGCTTAGTCCGTAACCATATGATGGAAATCCTTTTCCATAATCAGAACCTGTGAGTGAGCTCGGGAATAAACTGTTTGCGAAAGGAAAGACTGGATTACCGGTCAGTACATACGAGCGGATCGCTGATGGCACCAGTCCGATTGCAACGCCGATTCCCAGCAGGCACAGCGCAGTCCCCGCTGCACGGAACCATCCACGCTGAGTTCGACACTCGAAAAGGACCCAGCCTGCGAGCAATATGCACATCGTTCCCGCGTTCATCTTGATCGCCACGGCGGTTCCCGCGATGAGACCGCTGGCGAGCAACCAACTGTTTTTGCGGTCGGAAATCCACGACTCAAGCGCCTGCACCGAGGCGACCAAAAGAAATGTCATGTGTAAATCGACGAAGCCATGCAGAAATTGCCAGGAAACCACCGTGCTGGAAAAGAAAACAACACATGCCAACCATGGCAGTAAGCGTCTGCCACCTGAACCGTCACCGGCGATACAGCCGATCAAAAAAAAGGTCGAAATCAATGTCGTGATTTTGGCCACGTTCTCTCCCGCCAGCGGTAAGGCGATCAGGTTAAAGATTTCACCGCCCAGACCCATATAGGTGGCAAACAACTCAGGGACACCGGTGATGAACCCTGATCGTTCCCAGATCAGAGACGACGCGCTCCGTCCGCCTACTGCGTCAGGCCCAGTTTCCGGCGCCAGGCTGGAGCAGCAAAAAACTAGTGCTAGGCCGAGCCCGGCGCCGAATACGACCCATTCGCTAACGCGGAACTCCCGTGAGGCTCGGAGAGCGTTGGTCGAGTCACTGAAAATGGCTAGCAATTCGCGGCGAACTCCGATCGCAGTCGCGGCCAGCGTAATCAAAATCCCATTCGAAGTCACCCAGCCACAGGCACCAGTTACCCTAAACAAAAGAATTAGCAGGGACAGGCCGAGTGCGCCGGCAACTGGAAAACTGGGTTTGCTGGCACCGATTCGAACCAAAACGGCTTGCCCAACAGCGACAAAAAGAGCTGGCAGCAGAGTCAGAGCGACCAAGTCGCCAAGGTTACCGGTCTGAACTGCGATGATTCCCACTAATAGAATCGGCAACACGAGCACTGGCAAAACCGGTCGTGCCGTGGCGGATCGTGCGGGAAAAGCGTAGCCTGCCGCGAAGCAACCACCGCCGAAAACCGTGGCGGATACGGCCAGCCAATCTGGTGCCCCGGCGAGTCCCGTCCATCGTGAGAGGAAGCCAAGCAGCGCGAGAAAGGATACGGACAACGCCAGCGCACCAAAGCGCTTTACCTGCGGCCATGTTTCCGGGGAGGTGGCTGTCCCGATCGCCCATCCTGTGAGCCAAGCAGCTCCCAGCGTTCCAGCGATGGGCCAGAGCATCCCTTGGACTTGCGTGAATCGCTGCGACACCCAGATCAAGCCTTCCGCCCGGGCGACGATGTAATACCAACCGAGACTGATGGCGGCTATCAGGACGGGTATCGCCCAAGTCCAGATACCCAGAGGGCTCAGCTGCTTGTCGGTTTGCATGGAGTACGTAGGTCTAAGTTTGGCTGCGGGCGACCGCGCGCACGCGAGCGGAGAAGAACAGGAGTTCGGTCCCCAGATAGCCAAACTCGGGGGAATAGAGCGCGATCGCTTTGGCGTCCTCGAAGCCGAACGCGTTCAAGTCGTCGATGAGCTGCCACTCGAAATGGGTGAAGCAAAGGCATCCTTCCGACTACATCGGATCGCCGTGATAGTCTGGCTCTACCAGATGCTCTAACTTGCCGGCGGGCTTGAGCCGGGCACGAATCAAAATGCGCGTGCGCGTTGGTCGCGAAAGGAACGGTGAACAACAAGCAACCTCCAGGTTTCAGAATCCGCAGGCATTCGCGCAGTGCGGTGCTGAAATCCGGGATGTGTTCGAAATACCCGAGGGACATTACCCCCTCAAACGATGCGGACGGAAAACTGAGTTGCGTCAGGTCTTCGTCTCGGACGCCGCGGGCAACGATAGAGCCGCGCGGGGTTTCGGCCGAGATATATTCACTCCCGGCCAAGCTAGGAAAACGCTGGAGCAGATGATTCAAGAGCCGCGTGATCTGTTCTGTCACATAAACGGCCGAGTCTTGGTAAAGATCGAGCTGTGAATCGACCAGATGGATAGTCGCGCGTAGCCGGGTGTTGAGACCGGTTACGGGGCAGAGCAGGCGCTCGCGCCAGTTGGGATCGGTACCGGTCGAGTAGTTCCAATCGACTGCCAGATCCACGACTTTTCCCGCGGGGTAGCTAAACGCGGATACGGCGAAGGGTGCACCATTGTTTCTAAACGGGCTGCAGAGCGAATCGGCGAGGGCAGTGCGCTCGTCGTTGGCCGTCTCCATCCGCGCCCAGTGCTGCGTGAAATCGGCCAAGGACTTGAGTTCGTAAATTTTCAATGCGTAGAGACAGAGGGTGTTTTAAACGGGAGCGGTGCCAATGGGATGGTGTATGAGGGCGAGCTCGTTTCGATGAATTGCAGCAAGAAGAATTTTGTGTTTTCCGGCAGGGCGGCGAGAACTTGATCGAGCTTGGTTTGGTACATCCTGGCGCGATGGATCGACTGAAAGTGCTCTGCGAAACCGGAGCGTAACATGCCGTCGATAAACGAATCGCCGAAGACTACGATTCCGGGCAGCAAAGTGGGGTCTTTCACCTTGTGCACGACGGAAAACTCGAACGGGGTGTCGGGACCGCGATAATCACGAGGTAGATCCGGCCAAGTCTTTTTTACGAATAACGCCGTCTCGGTGGCCGGCCAGATCAACGGCATGAAGGCGGCTTCGCCGCCGGAGTAGGGTGTGTAGGTAACCTCAAGCGGCCAGCGCCACCCTTGATAAGGCGGGCCGGCCAGCTTCGCAATGCGGTCGACCACCGCCCGTGCAACAGCGAAGGCTGCGGGATCGTTCCAGTGGAAATCGGTCTTATGGAAGACAGGGCGTTGAGCCTTGAGTGCGTGCAGGATCGCGCTCGAATCGACGAATTCTGCGCCGGTTTCCATTTTCAGCCGCTCTCGCAGCTTATGATAGCGTGGATTTTTGGGGCGACGCGGAATGGATGCAGGAAGATTCTCCGGATAGAATTCGTCCTTCAGTTCGTTATCCATGATGATCAAGCGCACGCCACGGCTTACCAGCCGACGATTCAAATCTTCTAAATTGCGGACGACTTGGTCGTAACCGTCATCAGTCATCTGATCGATGGCCGGTTTTTGTTCGTCAATCACGCTGCGGTAAAAGAGCCAGCCTTCGCGCCCGATGTGGATGCGGTCGGAATAGGAGAAAACGGAGTAGTTGATCTGCGTGTTGAGGCGGATGAGCAGATTGCGCCCGGCGTAGCGATCGTTAAACCAAGCCTGCCAGCCCATGAGATATTTATGCAGCGAGAGTTTGGACCGATCTGGCAACGGCGCGGGCGGGCGGTTTTCTTGGAGCGGCTTATCGGGGAACACTCCCAGCACACTCTGGAGGGCCGGGAAAAGGCCTATCAGGGCGAAGCCGATGACGAGTGCGATCCGCTGGAGCATATCAGAATTGAAAGTAGATGAACGGATTGAAGCTCTTGGGCGCCTGCGTAATCACCGCCAGTGCGCATAGGATTAAGGCAGCCCAAGGGCGTGCTCTCGGCCAAGCTGATGCAGGATTCGTTTTCGAGTCCGTGGATTGCTTGTCCGACCATAAAGAGGCTACGAGGCCCACGAGCAGGATGAAGCTAACATTTGTCGTCAGGTGATAGGAAATAGGAAAAAGTGGATCGGCGTGGCTGAAGCCGAAGAGCGCGCGGAAAAAATCTCTCGCGTGGGGCACCGATGGACTGCGGAACAATACCCAACCGAGCATTACGCTCAAAATGCTGTAAACCCAGCCGATCGCTCCACTAGGACAGAGAC
>JBIIOL010000274.1:0-5223 GCA_044336965.1 Pirellulales bacterium
ACTCGAGGCCGGTTCCTCGAGCGGTGCCTGGAGAAAAATCGCCCAAACGAGCAGGAAGGCGGAGACGGCCACCATCGCAATCAGTTCTGTGTAGACCAGATCGGGCCACACAAGCACCTTCTCGTCGTTGAGTTTCTCCATCGGCGGAAGCCCCTGCCTGATCCGCTCGTCGTTCACCACCGCCTGGCTGGTGGCGACCCAGGTGAAGAATGCCAACAGAAATATCAGCCCCACGATCGGCACGTTGTCCGCCTTCATCACAATCGAGGCGAAATTCTCGTCGGCCATCGAAAGCCCCATGATCACAAGAGCCACGTTGAGGATCGTCCAGGCCACCATCGGCTTCACGAAGAACTTGCGGAACACGAACAGCACCGTGAAGAGCGCCGTGGTGCCGAGCGTGTACAGCACCGGACCGGATAATGCATTGACAAGCTTCCGAACCGCGAGCGGCAGCGACGGCACCAGAGCAGCCGAGCCAGAGAGCGCCAGACTGGCGAGAATCATCATCACGCCGGCCACGACCGCCCAAGTGATGGCCCAGCCAGGCTGGTTCTTGCGCCGCCAGAAGATCAGAGCGGCCACGCCGTTCATGATCGCGATACACGTGTAGTAACCGCCGAGAAACCCGGCGACGTCCTTCAGAAAAAAGCCGTTTGAGTGCATGGGATTCGACTTACAGCGGCCCGCTGATGCCGCCGTCCTTTCGCACGCGCCAGAAGTGGATTGCCAGCAGCAGCGATGTCGCCAGGGGAATGGCGATGCAGTGCAGCACGTAAAACCTGTTGAGAGTCTCTTCCCCGACGAACCGGGCACCGAGCAGGCCGAAGCGGGCGTCGGAGCCGTCGGTGATCATGTCGATGCCGCCGATCGTGAGAAGCTGCTGCCCCGGACCCTCGTACCCGAGGATGGGCGTCGCGCGGGCCATGTTCGACCCCACGGTGATGGCCCAGATGGCGAGCTGATCCCACGGCAGCAGGTAGCCGGTGAACGAGAGGAGCAGCGTGAGCAGCAGCAGAATCACCCCGATCACCCAGTTGAACTCCCGCGGCGGCTTGTAACTGCCCGTCAGGAAGACGCGATACATGTGCAGCCAGGTGGTGATCACCATCGCGTGGGCCCCCCAGCGGTGCAACTCCCGCAGGATGCCGAGGCTCGTCACGTCACGAAGTGCCAGGATGTCGTTGTAGGCCCATTCCAGCGTGGGCCGGTAATAGAACATCAACAACACGCCGGTGACGGTTTCCACCAGGAACAGAAAAAACGTCACGCCGCCCATGCACCAGGTAAACGACAGGGCGATGCCCTGCTTTTTGATCGATACAGGGTGGAGGTGCAGAAAAAAATTGGTCAGCATCACCACGATGCGATTACGCCGGTCAAGCGGCATCGGGTGCCGGAAGATGCTCTTCCAGATCTGTGAGTTGCGAATGGTTTCGCCGATGGCCATGAAGGACTACCTTCCCCGTTCTCTCGTTTGTCGACTGCCTCGATACGCTGTTGAATCTGAATACGCCGTCGGACTCGTTACGCGGTGACGTAGGAATCAGGATCGGCCCACTGGCCGAGCTCTTCCTGAAATGCCTTGCTCTTGTCGATTTCCAACTGCCCGTCGTCCGAGATGCGGATCGCATACCGCTCCAGCGGACGCGGCGCGGGGCCTTCGAAGTTGACTCCGTCCTTGTAGAAGCCACTGCCATGGCAGGGGCACTTGAATTTCTGCTCGGCCTCGAGCCAGTTGGGCGTGCAGCCCAGATGGGTGCAGACGGTCTTCAGGGCGTAGATCTGCTGCTGCCCCTGAAACTCGCCGTTCACGACCCACACGCCATACTGCGGGACGAACTTGGTCTCCACCTTCCCGGAGGGAAACCCTTCCTTGAAGCCGACCTTGAAGCGACTGGGCGGCTCGGCGAGCACGTTGGGGAACATGTATCGGGCAAGGCCGAGCGTGAACAGGCCACCGGTGACCGACAGCGCCGTGAAGCCCATCGCCATGAACGAACCCACCGCGATTTCCAGGAAACCGCGACGATCCTCGTCGCCTTCCTTCTTGGCGGCCGGCTTGGCAGGACGAGCCGGCATCGGCGGCGCGGTGCGGGCTACAGCCACTTTTTCCACCGGCGCCGGCTTGGGCTTCGCGGCAGCCGCCTGGAGCTTGGCGGTGACCGCCGGGGCTTCCGCCTTGCTGACGGGCCCAGGCTTGGCTCCGCCACGGGCCGCGGCGAGGATGCTAGCGGTATCCCTCTGCACGCCTGTTTTTGCAGCCGATGCGGCAACCGCCTTGGCAGCAGCGGCCGCTGGCTTGGCGGCCGGCTTAGGCTTCTCTGCAGCGGCAGGCTTCGGCTTTGCGGCAGCCGTGGCCTCAACCGCCGCCCCCTCACCACCTTCAGCCTTTTTGGCACGGGCAGCCGCGAGAATATCGGCAACGCTCGGCCGGGCTCCACCAGCAGCGGTTGCGGCCGCCGGCTTGGCGGCGGGCTTCGCCTTCGGCTTGGCATCAGCCTCGACGTGCGACGACTCATCCACGGCTGGCGGTGCTTCCGAGACCGACGGCGCGGCTGCACCGCCGCCATCCTTGGCCCGTGCGGCCGCGAGAATCTCTGCCACCGACATTTTCTTCTTCTCAGCCATCCAATAGCCTCGGCAAAGGTCTATGCCAGATGCGGCAAACGGGGCGTCTCGAGGCGGCCCAAATTGCCTGCCCGAGACATCCCAATTCGCACAAAAAGCTGGTTTCGGCCGCGATTGGTAGAGTTCGTGATTTTTTTCACGAACTTCCTCTTAAACTGTATCTCTGCCTGCACTGCTGTCAACGTCGATTGCCCTGACTGGATCGAAATTCCGTGCAAATGCGGAGTGCTGCCCCGGCCACGGCGGTGCGAAAGCCGGCCGAAAGAGTGCGGCCCGCTTGAACGAGGCCAGCCGGTGCCGTCACAATCCTCGCTCGGTCATTGGCCGATCGCAAGCCATGAGTGCCGCGAAAGTCGGTTTGGCAGCGATTTGCCGCCGCTGCCCGCCTTCCACGCCCCTGATGCCCCAGACACCGCGCGAACTCCCTGACTTCCTCGAAAGGACATTGCCCCGTGCCAGCATCACGCAGCCCCACCGCAACGACATCGCGTCGTGTTCTGGTGGTCGGAGGTGGCGGCCGGGAGCACGCGATCGCCTGGAAACTGGCCCGGGACGGCGCCGAGGTGCTCGTCGCGCCGGGCAATGCCGGCACGGCGAGCGTGGCCGAGAACGTGCCGATCGCCGCCGCCGACATCTCGGCACTGGTCAAACTCGCACAATCGCGACAGGTCGACCTGACCGTAGTCGGGCCGGAGGCGCCGCTTGTGGCCGGCATCGTCGATGCCTTCGAGGCGGCTGGGCTGCGAATCTTCGGCCCGACGGCAAAGGCCGCTCAACTCGAGGGCAGCAAACTGTTCTGCAAGCAGATCATGCACCGCGGTGACGTGCCGACCGCGATGTTCCGAGAATTTCGAGGCGTGGCGAGGGCCCGCGATTACCTGCAGGCCCGCGAGGACATGCCCGTGGTGGTGAAGGCCGACGGCCTCGCCGCAGGCAAGGGCGTGTTCGTATGCGAGGATCGCGCCGAGGCGTTGGCGGCCCTCGACAGCCTCGGGAGCGATGAGCAATTTGCCGCCGCGACCAAGGGCATCCTCATCGAGGAGCGGCTCGATGGGGTCGAGGTGAGCGTGATGGCCATCACCGACGGTCGGACGATCGTCACGCTGCCCCCGCTGCAGGATCACAAGGCAGCCCACGATGGCGACACGGGCCCCAATACGGGCGGCATGGGCGCCTACTGCCCCGCCCCGTTCGTCGATGCCGACATGCTGGCCGACATCGAGGCGCGGATTCTCGTGCCGACGGCCCACGCGATGCGGCGGGCGAAGGTGCCGTTTCACGGGGTGCTCTATGCCGGTCTCATGCTTACGGCGCAGGGTCCCAAGGTGCTCGAATTCAATGCCCGCTTTGGCGATCCAGAGTGCGAGGCTTTGATGGTGCGGCTGGAGTCGAGCCTGCTCGAACTGCTCGACGCGGCCGTGGACCGCCGGCTCGAATCGATGGAGCCGCCACGATGGCGGGATGGTGCGAGCGTGACCGTGGTCATGGCGTCGGAGGGATACCCCGGGCCGATCCAAAAGGGACGCGTGATCCGTGGACTCGACGCCGCCGCACGGGTGCCCGATGTCGAGGTGTTCCACGCCGCCACGCGAGCGGTCGATGGCAGCGTGGAGAGCGATGGCGGCCGGGTGCTGGCGGTGACGGCCGTAGGCCCATCGCTTGCCCGGGCCAAACTGCAGGCCTACTCGGCCGTCAAGGAGATCCGCTGGCTGGGAGCGTGGTGCCGCAAGGACATCTCCGACAAGGGGTTGGACCGCGAGCGGGAAATACTGGCGTCTGAAGCTTCGGCCGCCGGCGAGCCGTCGGCGGAGGAGCCTGCATGAGGCTGCGTGTCGGCATCGTCGGACTGGGAAGCCAATGGGAGAGCCGCCACCTGCCGGCACTGCGTTCGCTGGCCGACCGCTTCGAGGTCCGGGGCATCTGCGAGCAGGTTGCCCATCTGGCCAAGCGGGCGGCGATGGAACTCGGCACCGTCCCGGTGGACGGCTTTCGGGCACTTGCCGCACGGGACGACATCGACGCAATTCTCTACTTCGCCGACCAATGGTATGGCGCGACGCCGATCCTCGCAGCGTGTGATCACGGTAAGGCAGTCTATTCGGCGATCTCGCTGCCTCTGGCTCCCGATGAGGCGAGCCTGCTGCGGCAACGGGTCGAGGAGTCGGGCATCGCCTTCATGGCAGAACTGCCAAGGCGGCACGCGCCGGCCACGGTGCGGCTCAAGGAACTGATCGCCACGCTGCTCGGCAGGCCGCGGTTGCTGTTTTGTCACCGACGTGTGCCGCTGTCGGGTGCGGCCGCGGCTGCGCCACCACGGGACCGGGCGAGCGAGGCGCGCGACCTGATGGAGTTGGTCGACTGGTGTCGCTATGTGGCGGGGGCGGAGCCGACGAGCGTGGTCTCGGTGCGGCACGCCGAGGTGCCCTGTGGCGAGACCGATGATTACCAAATGATGAGTCTCGACTTCACGCCGCTCGAGAACGGCCAACTGTCCCCCGGGAACGGCGTCCTCGCGCAGATCAGTTGCGGCTACTACATGCCACGACAGTGGGAGGAGGCTGTTGGATTCCGGCCTCCTGCCGCCCTTCAGGT
>JBIIOL010000275.1:0-5215 GCA_044336965.1 Pirellulales bacterium
TGACAGCCAGGAAATCAAAGCACCCGCAAGCGCTAGATCGTTTGACTGCTTGAGGTCATAGATCTTTTGGATATGACGCACAAACTCATCGGGGGCCTTTCCACCGGTCGCTGCTTGCAGGTCACTCGCCAGCCGGTCACGGACCTGGGCGGAGAAAGTGTCCGCCGACTCATCGGCTCCCGCTGCGATCAGAGACTCCTCGATCGCGCCGATCCAGCGATCGATGATGTCGCCCAGTGCGGCTCGCCGGCATGACGACGTCCCCAGTTCCTCCATGACACGGCGATAGACCGCGTCGAATTCGTGGAACTTCAGATCGTTGTCGGACACAACAACGAAACTCGTCGCGAACTTCTGCTGTTGGCCATCGAGAACGGCTAGCCGAGACGTAAACGTTTTGCCGCCGCCGTAGTCGCTTCGCAGGAACTTAATCGTTCCCATCCCTTTACGAGCCAGATCGAAGTGGCGATGAACCTCCTGCCGGACCAGGTCAACGCCAGTGGCGTACCTGTCGAGCCCGATCTCAGGAACGCTACCCCCGCGCAAAGACTGAAAGATGTGCTCGATCTCTTGGCTCATGACGCTGCTCCTACGCGGACATATCGTTTCGCCGGCCCGGAGCTCTCGATAGCAACGGGGAACGGGCAGATGCTCTTGTTATGCTCGAAGTTTCTTGCAAAGCGCCGCGCGGCGCTTGGGTTACCCAGAATCTGTACAATTTCCGCTTCAGTCGCGGCCCCATAAGCCTCGATGTGGCGAAATACCGATTCAACCGTTCGATCGCCAAACATCCCGTCGGTTATTCCGCTTTGCGGACGGGCAGGAGGCGTAACTGATGGCTGCGAACCTCGAGCATCGGCGGGCCGGATCGCGGATTGAATAACGTCCACAGTGAACCGCTCTGCCGGAGCGGCTGGCTCAACGGGGTGTTCACGCGTCGGGTGAAATAGCTCGACTTGAATGCGCGTCGCAGTCGGTCCCTGGAGCCGAAAAAACACCTCGAAATCCTGCTCGAGTTGGGCAGTGAGCGTGCCGTCCTGGACACGCGCGGCACCACTTGCCTCGGCAAGACGGAGGGTAACGTTCGGAGCGTCCACTGGCCGCAGAGCCAGCTCCAATGATGTGGGAAGAAAGCCCGGCATGGCATGGGGATCAATGCAGGTAATCCGTGCCTTGATCCGCCGACAGCCCATAACGTCATCGCCGGCAGAGGCCGTGATGCCCAGGCGGGGCGTATACCCGCCTGGCGCCCTCTGATGCACGACGGTGAGAACCGGAATCACTCGCTCCTGGGGGCTATTGCCCCCGTGCACGAACGATGACACGGGCCGGCCGTTATCAAACACCGCTGTCGTTTCAGGGAAAAACACGAATCCATCCACACCCTCATAGCCCAGGTCCGCGAACGCCACTCGCACCTCGTTGGGATGGTCCGCGGCAGCAGTGGAATACGCATAGCGGCGTTTCGGATCGCAGCGGCGCCCATGCGACTGGATCGAGACGGTCGTCTCGTCGAGGAGCAAGAACCCGTGATCGCTCGTGATCACGAACTTATTGACACCCGCTTCCCGCAGCAGTCGCCACGCACCGCGCAGTTTCTGCATGATCACCTCGAAGCTGGCCGGTCCAGCCCCCGCTTCGCCGGCCCCGTCAATCTCCTGACTGTGTACGACAAGCAGATTGGCTTGGGCAACCGTTTGGCGGAGCGTGCTCGCATCACGGCGGAGCACGTCGTCGAGCGACAGCCACGGGCAGGTAGTTCCACCGGCTCGGGCGTGCATCGCCCGCTTCCGGGTGTCTGGGTCGTGCACGCGATACTCGCCGGTCGAGAATCCGATCATCCGGCCCTGCTCAGTCGGTGAAACTGCCGGCACAAGCCGCCCCGCGTTGGCGACCGGGGCAAGGGCATTCATGCCGACCTCGGTAACAGTTGGCAGTTCCGCCAGTCGTGGCTTAAGCGAGAGCGAGGTCGCGACATCATCGAGGTGCTTTGCCAGCTCCTGGGCGATCTCAAATCGCAACGCATCAACGACAAACAATGCGGTCTTGCCAGATTGCTGCGTGAGCGGTCGAACGACGTCTTCAAAGATCGTGCGCTGCTGCTCAGAAGGCGGAGGAAGGAAGCCGTGGTCCTTGCAGGCCACGTTGAAGTCCCGCGCCCAGGCATCTGCCCATGTCCGCCAGATGGAGTGCATGCGATCGAGCGATGACCGCAGCGACTCAAAGTGAGCCATTTGCGGATCGAGCAGCTGCAGTCGCTTTTGCTCCAAATGGCGGTGAGCACGATCGACCGGCGCGCCGCGATCGGCATAGGCGTTGATCGCCGTTTCCAGATTGTTCACTCGGCCGATGTTGGGGCCGGCGTCGGTAATAGCTTTTCCAAGCTCAGCCGCCGCGGCAATCAACTGCCAGGTGCGAAGTCGGTTCCCATCCTGGGAAAGCCAAAAGGAGCGGGCCTCCGCGCCCACGCGATCGGTCGCCCACTTGAGCGCAGCCGGCCATTCCTGCCGACTGAGCGCCTCGAGCGCCGCCTGGAGAATTCTGTCCTCTTCGAAGCGGAAGGTGTCGATTTTGCCGAGGTCTTCCGGCTTCGCGGCAGCAACCTCTTCGCTGAGGATGGCCTCGGCGAGGTCGGCTGCCATCTTGTAGAAGTCGGGGCGATGGGCTCGGAGATGTGCTGCGACATCGCAACAGGTGCGGGTGACAGACTCTGGGAGCGTAGCTGCCGAGGCGATCATCGGGCTGACCGGGGCTCGCTCGAGGTCATCCACGTACTCGACCGCAAGAGCCCATCCCGCGCCGGTGTAGGCCATGTCATCGGCGTAGGGGTCTGCGCCCGTGGAGACCTTTTCCTTCCACGAATCGGGCAGCCCAAGGATGCCTGCCAGCCGATCCCATACGACTTGGCGATTATCGGCGTTTTCGGAGCCAGCCAGTTGCGATGCCAGTCGCCCGCCGGTGATCAGGTCTTCGAAGAGCCCGCTCGGCGACACGCCACGGATTTCACCGGCAAAACCGCCTGCTGCTGCTGCGATCGCGTCAGCAAGCCAAGCATCGGCAGTGTCGAGGGTGAGATCCTCACGATCGGCGAACGCCTTGATTTTGTCCAGAGGCAAATGCCCGCTCGCCGCTTCGCCTGTGATCGTCGGCAAGGCTTTGCGATATCTGACGCCGGCAGCGTAAAGCTCATAGACTGGTGTCGCTTTCACCGACTCCTCGGTGAAGCCCGGCAGATGGACGAGCAGCCGAACCTTTTCCGTGCCCCCAGCGACACCCTCCAACGCCAGCATCAAGTCAAGGAAACTGCCTCGAAACGCCCGCACGTCGTATGGAAGCTGCCCCGCCGCTCGTGTCGCGATCAGCCCATCGACAAACGCGGTGTAATCGGCATCGCCGTCAAGCCATATAACGATGCCGTGCTTGCGGACCCACTCCCGCACATCTGCTTCGAGGGCAGCCGAAACCGGGCCACGCGATACCGGTAAAACCTGAGACGCGGTCACTCGTCGTCCTCCGCACCGGCAGTGCCCTCGTCGAGCTCGTTGCCGCCCTCATCTGCGTCGTCTTCGGCTTGTTCGTCGTCACCGGCGAACATCTCAACGACCGGTTCCAGCGAACTCATCATCCGCGCCCGATCCTTGGCGGCTGCGGGATTGGATTCCTCGTAGGCCTTTCTCGAAGCAGGCTCATCAGGGGATAACAGCCGAAACTCCGCCCCCTGCCGCTGTGAAAGACGGATCTCAAGATCCCAGATCGCCTTGGAAAAACGTTGCCAGAGGCTACTCTCGAGGGTCGTCATCGACTCCACAATCGTGCGGCCAGCACCCCGCCCCATGCGGCGCGTGGCCTCGGCTTCGATTGTTTCGATCGCCTCCTCGGCATGGTCGCGAATCCACGCGTCGCGATGCGGGCCATCGCCTGAGTCCCCAACATCCCTGCCACCTGGCGTGTAGGGCTTTTCCTCAATCCGGAAGTGAGGGCCGATCTCGCTCTGAAGCCGTAGTTCCCAGGCCCACGCTCGAGCGGGTTGATAGCGCCAAAAGCAGCCGTGGGCCACGGCCAGCGATGGATCGGCCTGGCACTTTTCATCGACCCGGGTCGGCCAGTAGCGCATCGCGAGATGAGACCAGTCAAAGTCCTGCCGGCCGCGGGCGGTCACCAAATACTTCCACCACCGCTTGGGGCAGTTGGCCGCCGGCGTGGACCACTGCGGCTGAAGCAGCGGCCAGAGTGCCGCGGAGTTGATCATCACGCCGTCGTCGAGATCGGGATCGTAAATGGCATCCTGTTCGCGGGCCGGGCATCCCGCCTCGGACGGCGGCGGCCCTTTGTCCGCGCACTGCTCGACCTTCGCGATGAAGTCCTTGAGTTCGTCAAGGTGTTTGCGGAGAACGGCGAACCGGTCTTCGGCTGCCCGCGCAGCGCGGCGGTCGCCGCCGCCGCCGCCGCGGGCTGCGCCGACATCAGCCACTTCGCCCTCTAGCCGCGTGAGAGTCGGATACAGGTGATCAGCGAGGACATGCCGCAGTGTCTGGCTGGTGAATCGATGGATGTTCACCCAGGCGACGAATGTGCGTTGTTCGGATGAAAGCGGCCAGTGAATCGGTCGCGATTCATACATTCCGAGGTGCACGTCGCGAAAAAACCGTATCGCGAGCCAATCTCGGACGCCGCGAATCGTGCCCGGGCGCTCGATGTCTGCCTCATGCTCGGACCAGGCGTCAGAAATGCACTTGGCGGCAGGGTGCCCAAGGCTATCTCGAAGGTCATCAGCGTCGAGTGATCGATCAAGAAACAGGATGCCGTTGGGCAGAGCGTGTGACAAATCCGCCGTCATGGGGTCGAAAATACCTTCGCCGTTCCTGCCAAACCTGCCGAGGGCGACCCCGAGGATGTACGACAGATGGGCGGTGGCAGGCTCGGGGTCGAGTTCCTCGACGTAGTAAGGTAGCGGATCACCCTCGGGGCGATCGACGGCGAGTTGGGCCCACTCCTGGGCGTGCCGCCACGGAGACGGGCCGGGTTGACGAAACTCAACGGAGGGCTCGCGGTGCGATTCGTGAAGCAAAAACGTGGTTTGCACGTTTTCGAAAATTAATGGCGCCACCGGATCCTGTGTCACCGGGAGTCTTGCGACATCACCCGATGTAAAGTGCACAGTCGGATTAAGCGAGCGAAGAATCTCCTTTGCTACGCTTGAGTTAAGCAAGATAAG
>JBIIOL010000276.1:0-5186 GCA_044336965.1 Pirellulales bacterium
TTGATCTGGTAGCCCTTGCCGTCCAACACGACGAGTTCGCCGTCGAGTCTGTCGAGCGTGCCCAGCCCGAAGTCGCCATCGGCCAGCAGTCCCGCGAACGGCACCCTGCCGTCAAACTGCCCGAGCAGCAGGGCGTTGATCACCGACACCTGCGTGATTCTGTCCCGGTCCGGCTCGGCGGCTCTTCCGGTCACAGGCTGCTCCGCCCAGACCACCCAGGCAGGCCAGGCCAGCGTTACCGCGGCACACAAGAGCAGCGACTGTCTCATCATCCAGTGCCGCATGCGACTCTCACTTCTCGTTCCTGACCTGCGGCGATCACCCATTGACGACATGCTGCGGCTGGCCCGCCACGAAGGCCCGCAGGTTGGCGGCCGTCACCTCGATTAGCCGACGCCGGGCATTTCGCGTGGCCCAGGCGATGTGCGGCGTGATGATGCAGTTGCGTGCCGAGAGGAGCGGATTCGACACCGGCGGCGGCTCGACCGAAAGCACGTCGAGTCCCGCCCCGGCGAGCCGCCCCGCATCGAGCGCGGCGGCGAGGTCGGCCTCGTTGACGAGTGGACCGCGGGAGGTGTTGATCAGGAATGCCGTCGGCTTCATGAGGCCGATTCTCTCGGCGTTGATCAGACCCTGAGTCTCGGGCGTGAGCGGACAGTGCAGGCTGACGACGTCGCTCTCGCGAAGCAGCGTGGGCAGGTCGACCATCGCTGCGAGTTCGTCGTGGCTGCCGCTCGCGGCCGTCCGCCGATGGGCGAGCACCCGCATCCCGAACGCCCGGCCGACCGCGGCCACGGACCGGCCGATCCGTCCGTAGCCGACGAGCCCGAGCGTGAGCCCTGCCAACTCCACCAAGTCTCCGTCCCAATAGCAGAAATCTTGGCATGCCGCCCAGCGGCCGGCACGGACCGTCTGCGCGTGGTGCCCCGTGTGGTTGGTGAGTTCGAGCAGCAGGGCGAACACCGCCTGTGCGACGTTTGGCGTGCTGTATTCCGGCACGTTGCAGACCGGAATACCCCGCTCCTTCGCAGCCTCCACGTCCACGATGTTGTAGCCCGTGGCCAGCACGCCGATGCACTTCAGCCGCGGCAGCGCAGCGATCGCCTCCCGGGAGATCACCGTCTTGTTGGTGAGGACGATGTCGGCATCGCGGGCCCGTGCGACGACATCGGCGGCGGCTGTCCGCGGATGCACCGTCACGGGGCCGATGGACCCGATCTCCGACCAACTGAGATCGCCAGGATTGGCCGTGTGGCCATCCAGAACAACGATGGTGCATGTGTCTTTCATGGCGTCAGAGAATAACACGATCGCACGACCGATGACGCCGGGATCCGATCCTGGCCGTTGAAAGTGTCCCGCAGGGGGGCGGCCGATCGTCCGGCAGTCCGTGGGTGGCTTGATTCAGACCGGAATGAAGCCGAAGGATGCGAGTCCCAGTTCCCCCGAGGCCGCGGTGATCCTTTCATGCCCTCCAGCACGACCGCCGTCGACTCCCTGGCCTGGCTCGCACGGCCGGCGTTGCAATCCCTGATCGACGAATTGAAGGCCCGGGGCCATCGGGTCGTGGGACCGCAGGTGGCGGACGGGGCTGTGGTCTACCGCGACCTCGCCGATGTGAACCAGCTCCCCGCCGGCTGGCTCGACGACCAGGATGGGGGACACTACCGGCTGCGACGTGACGAGGACGCCGGCTGGTTCGACCATGTCGTCGGTCCGCACTCGCTCAAGAATTTTCTGTTTCCCCCTCGCGAGACGATCCAACGGCTGACGAGAGAGGATGGCACCTGGCGGGAGGCGCCCCCACCCGACGACAAGCAGTCGCTCGCCGTCATCGGCGTGCGGGCCTGCGACCTCGCGGCGCTCCGCGTGCAGGATCGAGTCTTTCTTCACGGCCCCCATATCGACATCGCCTATCAGTCGCGGCGTGAGAAGCTCTTCGTCGTGGCAGTCAACTGCCGCCGTGCGGCCGCCACCTGCTTCTGCCACTCGATGCAGTGCGGCCCCGCAGCCACGCACGGTTTCGACCTCGCGCTGACGGAGGTCGGTGATCGCTTCGCGGTGGAAGTCGGTTCGGAGCGGGGCGACGGGATTCTGCATGCCCTTGGCACCGCAGGTTTGCTCACGCCCTGCACGGCAGACGAGGCCGACCGCGTGCAGGCCATCCCCCGCGAACTCGAGCGGGCGATGCACGCTCGTGTGGCTGAGCCCGGCGAGCCGCGACCGCGATCCCTCGATACGGATGGCATCCGCGATCTGCTCTACGACAACCTCGAGCATCCCCGTTGGCAGGTGGTGGCAGACCGCTGCCTGTCGTGTGCCAACTGCACGCTCGTCTGCCCAACCTGTTTCTGCAGTTCGGTCGAGGAGGTCGCCGACCTCTCCGGCGACCACGTCACCCGGGAGCGTCGCTGGGCCTCCTGCTTCACGCTGGCACACTCGCAGATGCACGGCGGTCCCGTCCACCCGACGGTGGCCTCGCGGTACCGCCAGTGGCTCACGCACAAGCTCGCCGGCTGGATCGACCAGTTCGGCACGTCGGGCTGCACTGGCTGCGGCCGCTGCATCACGTGGTGCCCGGTCGCCATCGACCTCACGGAGGAGGTAGCCACAATCCGGGATTCGGCACCTCCATGAATAGCATGAACAGCATGAACAGCACACACTCCATGTCGCACTCTGCATCTGCGGTGGTGCAGGGCCAGGGTCAGTCTCAGGGGCAGCGACACTCGCCGTGGCAACTCCACGCAACCCGCATCGCCGCCATCCGCGAGGAGGCCCCCGGTGTGCGCACCTACTCGCTCACATTCGCACCCCGCAGCCCGCGGCCTCCCTTCCGCTTCACCGCCGGACAGTTCAACATGGTCTCGCTTCCTGGCATCGGCGAGGCGGCGATCTCGATCAGCTCCGACCCCGAATCGCTCTCCGGCATCGCCCATACGGTGAGGACGGTCGGCAACGTGACCCGGGCACTCACTCGGCTCGATGTCGGCGACGAACTGCTCCTCCGCGGTCCGTTTGGCGTTCCATGGCCACTCGACGCACTCAGAGACCGCGATCTCGTCCTCGTCGGCGGCGGCTTGGGGCTCGCGTCGCTCCTCGCGGCGGTCGCCTTCTGCATGACGCATCGCGGCGACTATGGCCGGATCGCGGTGCTGCATGGCACGAGGACTCCAGCCGACGTGCTCGCCACCCGCGACCATCACCGGTGGCGTGCGCATGGCATCGCCGTGCACTGCATCGTCACGGAGCCCGACCCGCGTTGGCGGGGACCGGTCGGCCTCGTCTCCTCGCTCTTCGACGGCCTCACCATCGCCCCCGACGCCACGAGTCTCCTCTGCTGCGGCCCGGAGCCGATGATCACGGCGGTGGCGAAGCAGGCGGCCGCACGCGGTATCTCCCGCGAGCAGATCTTCGTGTCGATCGAGCGTCTGATGGGCTGCGGCAGCGGCCTCTGCGGTCTCTGCCAGCTCGGCCCATTCTTCGTCTGCCGGGATGGCCCGGTGTTTTCCTACGAACGGATTGCTCGCTGGCTGGCCGTGCCGCATCTGTGAACCGTGTTGCATGCCGACGAAACCAAGACTCGCCGTGTTCAAGTTCGCTTCCTGCGACGGCTGCCAGCTTCAGGTTCTCGACGCGCAGAGCTCGCTGCTGTCCCTCGCCAATCGGGTCGAGATCGCGCACTTTCCCGAGGCCCGCTCGCAGTCGCTCGCCGGCCCTTATGACATCGGACTGGTCGAGGGTTCGATCTCGACCCCCGGAGACCTTGCCCGAATCCGTGAGATCCGCGGTGCCTGCCGATTCCTCGTGACGATCGGAGCCTGTGCGACGGCCGGGGGCATCCAGGCCCTGCGGAACTGGTGCCGGATCGACGAGGTCGTCGGCAGCGTCTACGCGTCGCCGGTGTATGTCGAGTCACTCGCACACAGCACGCCGATCGGCGACCACGTGCCGGTCGATTTCGAGCTCCGCGGCTGCCCGATCGACACCGGCCAGCTCGTGGAACTGATCACAGCGCTGCTCATCGGTCGCCAGCCCCGGGTACCGCGGCACAGCGTGTGCGTGGAGTGCAAGGAACAGGGCACGGTCTGCGTGACGGTCGCGCACGGCATCGCCTGCCTCGGGCCAGCCACGCAGGCGGGCTGCGGCGCGATCTGTCCTGCCCATGGCCGCGAGTGCTTCGGTTGTTACGGCCCCGATGAACAGCCAAACCTCGTCAGTCTGACCAGTTTCTACGAACGCCGCGGCGACTCTCGTCCGCACCTCGCCCGGCTGGTCCGGTCGTTCAACGCCTGGGCGCCCGACTTCCGGCGGGAAGGCGACCGGCTCGCGCAAGAGCCCGGAGGAGACACACCGTGAGCGGCCCGCGGGAGTTCAGCGTGAAGGCCCTGACGCGGGTCGAAGGAGCCGGCGGCCTGCGGGTGCGGGTTGCGGACGGCCGCCTCGAACTCGTCGAGTTCAACATCTACGAGCCCCCGCGATTCTTCGAGCGGCTGCTCCGCGGCCGCGAAGTCCGCGAGGTGCCCGACATCGTGGCGAGAATCTGCGGCATCTGTCCGGTCGCCTACCAGGTTACCGCCTGTCTGGCGCTCGAGTCGGCGCTCGGCATCGACGCTGGCCCGGAGATTCGCCTGCTGCGGCGGCTCTTGGCATGCGGCGAGTGGATCCAGAGCCACGCGCTCCACATCCACCTGCTGCATGCCCCCGACTTTGTCGGGTGCGACAGCTGCTTCACCTATCCAGAGGCCTACGCGGGTTTTCTCGATCGAGGCCTGCGGATGAAGGCGATCGGCAGTCGGATCATCGAAGTGCTCGGCGGCCGCGCGGTGCATCCGATCAATATGGCCGTCGGCGGCTTCCACCGTGCGCCCGATGCCGGGGCAGTTCGCGGACTCATCCCGGACCTCGAGTGGGGCATGCACGCCATCCTCGACACGCTCACCGCAGTCAGCCGGTTCGAGTTCCCGGACTTCGTGCAGCCGTATGAGTGCGTGTCGCTGCGGTCTCCAGGCGGCTATCCGATGAACGACGGTCGGATCGTGTCATCGACCGGCACCGCGGCCCCAGGCCTCGACATCCCGGTCGACAACTACCCACAGCACTTCATGGAGCGACAGGTGCCGCACAGCACCGCGCTGTCGAGCTTTATCGTGCCGGGCAACCGGCCCTACCTCTGCGGGCCCTTG
>JBIIOL010000277.1:0-5183 GCA_044336965.1 Pirellulales bacterium
CATGTCGCCAAACGAGCAGAAGATCACCCGCGGATCGGCGGCGATCGCCAGCGCCCGGTCGATCACCTCCAGCGGCGTCACGCAGACCGGGCAGCCGGGGCCGTGGATCAGCTCCACCTCCGGCGGTAGCAGCTGGTCGATGCCGTTGCGGATGATCGAGTGCGTCTGGCCGCCGCAGACCTCCATGATCGCCCACGGCCGTGTGACCACGCGACTGATCTCGGCGACGAGCCGCCGGGCCTGCTCCGCGTCGCGATATTCGGCGAGATGTTTCATGTGAATGAGCCGGATGTCGGGTCAGCGAGCTCTGCTTCGGCCACCCCGTCGCCCGCGCGGAGTTCCGCGGTTCCCTCCTCCAAGAGCCCAAGCATGAGCCCAAGTTCCGCGAAGGTGCGGAGCGTCTCCCGCGCCGAGGCCTCGTCGATCCTGCTGATCGCAAACCCCACGTGCACGATCGCGTAGTCGCCGACCGCGATCTCGGGCAGGTAGGCGAGGCAGATCTCCTTGACCACGCCGCCGAAATTCACGCGGCCCATCCGCGCGCCCTTCTCTTCATGGATCGACTCAACCTGTCCAGGCACGGCAAGACACATCATTCACCTCCACGTGCCCCGTCGCCCGTGATCTTGAACCCGCAGCATTCCTGTATGGTTCCCTTCATGAGCCAGCCTCCACCGGCCGAATGCCGAGCCGTTCGAACAATCGATCGACGAGCTGGTCAACCGCCCGATCGACCGCCGGCGAGAGTCCCTCGCCGACCTCGAAGTTCTCTCCTTCGATCAGATAGGCGGTCACGTTTTCCGGATAGTCGTCCTTGAGCAGCCACCGCCCGAAGGCGATCGCGTGATCCCAGCGAAAGGCGTGCAGGTTGATGCCCGTCAGCGGCGGCATATTCTCCACCTCGCTGCCCGGCACCTCGAAGACCGCCCCCGGTTCGCTGCCCGAAGCACAGGCGTCAACGAGTATCACGTGTTCGACACCCCGCATCTGGAAGGCAACGTCCATGCCGTCGGTGCCGCCATCAACGCACTGCACGCCGTCGGGCAGGCCGCGATCCCACATCCGACGGATGAGCACCGGACCGGCGGCATCATCGCCGCGCAGCAGGTTGCCACAGCCGATCACGAGCGTGCCCACGTGTACCTCCTCCTTAAAGCCCGAGTTTGACGAGCATCCCGCAGACCAGGATCGCCAGACCCGCGAAGGCGTGGCTGAGTCGGCTGAGCTGCGGCAGATACAGGAACGACATGCCGAATCGCATCACCATCACCGTCAGGGTCATGGTCGCCACCGTCGCGAGCGTGAAGGCGGCCACCACGGCCGCGACCGCCCAGGGACTGGCCTTCGCGGCCGGGTACATCAGCAGCGGAATGAGCGGCTCGCACGGCCCGAACACGAACACGACAAACAAGAGCCACGGCGTCCAAACGGAGGCAGTGGCTGACCCTGGTGCGGCATTGCCCGCAGCGGCGGCATGCACGTGGGCGTGGGGCATCTTCCGCACGGTCTGCACGATACCCCAGGTCAGATAGGCGAGCCCAAACACGATCAGCATCCAGGCGGCCATGTCGCCTCGCAGCGACTCGAACGCCTCGAGCTTCATCACGACGACGCCCACAGCAAGGCCGAGCATCCCGATCAGCACCGATCCGGCCACGTGGCCGAGGCCGCAACCCATGGTCACCCAAAGTGTCTTGCGGGCCGACCATTTGCCGGCCCGCGCCATGGCGACGAACGGAATGAAGTGGTCGGGACCGAGCAGCGCGTGGACCACGCCGATCGAGGCCGCCGTCAGGCTGAGAATGAGTGCTTCAGAAGACGGACCCATGACACGGTCTCCTCCGCCGCACCCCTGCAGCCGGCAACTCTATCGGCCGGACGGCCCGACAGGAAAGCGGTGACGACCATAGAATCCGCGAGCCATCGAGAGCGGACGCGGACGCAGGACTGATATGCACGAACTGTCGATCGCCACCAGCATCGTCGAGATCGCGGGGGAGTACGCCCGGCGGGAGGGCGGCGGCCGGGTCACCGGGGTGACGCTGCGGATTGGCCGCCTTTCCTGCGTCCACGAGGATGCCCTCCGCTCCAGTTTCGATCTCGTCACGGAAGGCACGCCACTGGCTGGTGCGTCGCTCGACGTGATCGAGGTGCCTGTGCGGATCTGGTGCGCTATCTGTAAAGCCGAGGTCGAACTCCCCGGCATCCAGCGGTTTGCCTGCCCGGCGTGTGGACACTTGAGCGGCAACATCCGCGCCGGCCGTGAACTCGACATCGAATCCATCCAGATAGCAGCCGACCCACTCGCACCGGACCAGATCGCCGCCGGCATCCCCGAACTGACGCAGCCGGAGCCATCATGACTGAGCCACGGATCCTCGAGGTGCGGACGAAGATCCTGAAGAAGAACGACGAACTGGCCCGCGAGATGCGGCGGCAGTTCGAGTCGCTCGGTCTGCTCGTCGTCAACATGGTCTCGAGCCCCGGCACCGGCAAGACCTCCTTCCTCAGGGAAACGCTCTCGCGGCTGCGGGCCCGTGGCATCCCCGTGGCCGCCGTCGTAGGCGATCTCGAGACCGACAACGACGCCCGCCGCCTTGCGGAGAGCGGCGCTCCGGTCCGCCAGATCATGACCCACGGACTCTGCCACCTCGAGGCCGACATGGTGCAGTCGCACCTCGTCGGCTGGAACCTCACCGACCTCCACTATCTCTTCATCGAGAACGTCGGCAACCTCGTCTGCCCGACGAGCTGGGACCTCGGCGAATCGGTCCGGCTCGCCCTGCTGTCAGTGACGGAGGGGGAAGACAAGCCGCTCAAGTATCCAGGGCTCTTCAATACTGCTGACATCGCCGCGATCACGAAGACCGACCTGGCGGCCGTCTGCGAGTTCAACCGCGAACTCGCGCGGGCCAACATCGAGTCGGTCAGGCCCGGCATGCGGATCATCGAGACCTCGGTGAAGACCGGCGCGGGCATCGACGATTGGCTCGACTACCTCGCTGAAAAACGTCGGGCGTTGTAGAGGCGGACCGAATTGCCGCCGGAACGGCGAATGCTCCGTCGCTACGGCGAGGATACGCCTGAGGCTCCTCCGCATCCGCCGATTCCGGCGGTCAGCATCCATGTGCTTCCGAGGCTTTTTGTCAAACCCGTGCCAGCACGGCCTGTCCCAGCGCGAGGCCGCCGTCGTTCGCTGGCACCCGCTGATGCACGAGCACCTCGAAGCCCGCCTTGTGCAGTTCATCGATCGCCATCTGCACAAGCAACGCGTTCTGGAACACGCCGCCGGTCAGCCCGACGGTCAAACCAGCCCCTCGTACCCGTAGCCGCATGCAGACCTCAGCGATCATGCGGGCGACCGCCGCGTGGAACCGTGCGGCAATGAGATCCGACGACACGCCCGCAAGCACGTCAGCGACGACAGCCCGCACGACCGGCTGCCACCCTATCCGCATCGCCTCGCCATCGTGAACATCGAATGCATATGCACCGCTATCACCCGTCACTCCCACCGCACACGCCTCGAGATGCATCGCCGCCTCGGCCTCGTAGGTGATCGACTGTTTCACGCCGGCCAACGCGGCCACGGCGTCGAACAGCCGGCCCATGCTGCTCGTGGCAACGCAGCTGAGATTCTTCGCGAACTGCTGCCCAAGCACGCGCCGCTCCGCTTCGCTGGCGGCCTGCACGGGCGCGAGCCGGTCGTCCCATTCGTGGTCTCCCGCATGCAAGACCGCCAGGGCCGTCCGCCACGGATGCCGAATGCTCGCGTCGCCACCGGGCAGAGGAAACGTCGCGAGGTGCGCGGCACGCCGGAATCCGCCGCCCGACACAGTAAAAAACTCTCCACCCCAGATCGTGCCGTCGCGACCGTAGCCCGTGCCGTCGAAGCAGACGCCGATCACGCCGTCGAACGGCCGACCGTGTTCGGCGAACAGGCTGGCGACGTGCGCCTCATGGTGCTGTACCTGCACGAGGGCGATCCCGCGGTCGGCCGCGAACCTGCGGGCCCAGTCCGTCGAGAGATAGCCAGGGTGGAGGTCCGCCGCGACGATCGTGGGCGTCACATCGAACAGCCGCAGCATGTGGCTCGCCGTATGATCGAGTGACTCGAGCGTCTCGAGGTTGCCCATGTCGCCGATGTGCTGGCTCATGATCGCCTGATCGGCATGGGCGAGACAGACGGCCGCCTTGAGTTCGCCGCCCACGGCCAGCACGGCGACGCCCGGCTGCCGGAGCCTGATCGGCATCGGCGCATACCCCCGCGACCTCCGGATCGGCATCACGGCGCCCGCGGCGCACCGCACGACGGAGTCGTCGCAGGCGACGTGGATCGGGAGATCGTGCATCAGAAAGGCATCGACGAGCGGGCCGAGTGTCGTCAGGGCGGCAGCGTTCTCGTGCGCGATCGGCTCCTCGGAGAGGTTGCCCGATGTCATCACCAGCGGCGGCATGCCCTCGCAGAGGAGATGGTGCAGCGGCGCATACGGCAGCATGACGCCGACAAAGTCATTGCCGGGCGAAACTTCCGCCGACAGTCCCGCATCCGTTGACCGCTTCCGCAGCAGCACGATCGGCCGTTCGCGGCCCTCGAGCAGCCGTCGTTCCTGCTCGTCCACTCTGGCGATGGCCCGCGCCGCGGCGAGGTCCTCCACCATCACGGCCAATGGCTTGCCAACACGCTGCTTGCGGTTTCGCAGGAGATCGACGGCCGCATCGCTTGTCGCATCGCAGACGAGGTGAAATCCACCCACTCCCTTGATGGCGACGACGCTTCCGGCCCGCAGCAGGAGTCTCACCGCCACGACCGCCGCGTCACCCTCGGCGATGCGATCTGCATCGCCCCCCGAGAGCCAGACCGACGGCCCGCAGGCGGGGCAGGCGTTTGGCTGCGCGTGGAAGCGTCGGTCGGCGGGATCGGCGTATTCCGCGGCGCACTGCGCACACATCGAAAAGCCTCGCATCGTCGTCTGCGGTCGATCGTAGGGCAGGCCGGCGATCACCGTAAACCGCGGACCACAGTTCGTACAGTTGGTGAACGGATACCGGAACCGACGGTTGCCCGGATCGCGAATATCCGCGAGGCAGTCCTCGCAGGTGGCGATGTCGGCGGGCAGCGACGTGGTCGTTCCCGGGCGGGTGATGCTCTCAAGGATCAGGAACCGTGGCGGTGCCGCGGT